>CASEFE010000067.1 GCA_949287105.1 uncultured Bacillota bacterium | reverse complement strand
TAACTTGTTTGGTGACCCCATCGGGACTCGAACCCGAGTTACCGCCGTGAAAGGGCGATGTCTTAACCGCTTGACCATGGGGCCAAATTGAAAAATTCAACTGCGTTCTTTTGTTTAGCTTGATGATTATACCATATTCAAAAACTTTTTACAAGTGATTTTGCTCACAATTTTTTCTTTTTATTGTAATTTTTTATGCTTTTTGTACTCAGGCAAGATTTTTTCTCTTCAATTTGCCGCGCCGCATCTTCCTTTCCCTTTCTCATCGATCCTTTCATTTTTGAACCAAAATTTTCCCTTTTGGATTGACAGCACTTTCTTTCTATGTTAAAATTTATTTATAATTGCCTTTTCAGACAGATAAAAGGAGAGAATATGAAATATACAGTTACAAACGAGCTTCTCGGCACAGTGGAAGTCAATGAAAGTATCTGGACAGGGAAAAAAGAACTTTTTCTCAACGGACAGCCGGTTCAGAAAGTTTCAAACAAAGTTTTTGCTTTACCCAACGGCGAACAAATCTTTCTGAACGGAAACACCCTTTCCGGTATCACGCTACAATACGGAACGGAAAACATCCGTGTCTCCCCCCGACCTAAATGGTACGAGATCGCGCTTTCCATCCTGCCGTTTATCCTCGTGCTTGTTTGGGGAAGCTCCCGCACACTCTGCGAAATTGTTCCCGTTGTCGGCGGAGCGATCGGCGGCGGTATCAGCGCCATAGGCGGCGTATTAAACTTTGTCGCCATCAAGAATGTGCGGTCCGTAACGGTCAAGATCCTTATTTCGATCGGCGTACTCGCACTCACTTTTTTGATCTGCTTCTTGATCGGTCTGGCCATTGTTTCCGCAACGCACTGATTTTAACATAGTACTAAAAGGCTATATCTGTTTTTTATAGGGCGTCATCTCTTCACAAAGAGATGACGCCCTATGCAAAAATATACCCCTGCCGCTAATCAGAGCTGACATTGAAAAAAAATCTTACAAAATGCAAACGTCGGCGTTCCCGAAAGAGCGGGTACGCCGGCGTTTTTGAAGAATCCTTCTTAGAAAAAACGGATCTGCCGCTATAAGTGAAGCCGCACAGAAACTATGCCCCTGGCGGAAACGCATTTCGTGCACCAATGCACTATCATGCGAATACTACGACCGAATAAGCGTAAAAATTTTTTGTGTTCAAATGCGTAAGCGAAAAATGGCATAAAAAAAGACGCAGAATGCGTCTTTTTTTCTCTGGGTTTAGCGAATAAAAATACTACCCTTCAAACCGAGCAGAAGAATTGCCGATTGCATTCTTTCAAATGCAAGGATGAGAAAGTTGCTATGACGGAAATGACCGAAGGCCGAGACATGAAGAAAGGGCGCAAGATGCGCCCTTATCCTCGATTTGGTAGCGGCGGTGGGATTCGAACCTACGACCTATCGGGTATGAACCGATCGCTATAACCAACTAAGCTACGCCGCCATAATTTTTATATTCTTTATACGGCAACTGTTTGGTGCTTTTACGCTTTTTTGCCGATATTTTTTTGGTTGCGGGGGCAGGATTCGAACCTGCGACCTTCGGGTTATGAGCCCGACGAGCTACCGAACTGCTCCACCCCGCGATATTCCGCCTTTCAAAAGACGCTTTCTAATTTTATAGTATTCCGCCTGGTTTGTCAACTGTTTTTGCATGCCGCGCCAAAAAATTTTCTTTTCTCCTCCCCCTTTCCTTTTCACAAAAATCAAAATACTTGACACATCGCTTTGTTTTGTTATACAATAAAATATAATTCTGTTTTATATAGAGTTTGGTTTATCTGTTTTATTTTTTCCTTATAAGGAGTTTTATCTATGACTTTGACCGGCGCAGAAATTTTAATTCGGTGCCTGAAAGAACAGGGCGTCGATACCGTTTTCGGATATCCCGGCGGTTGCGTACTCGACATTTACGACGCGCTCTACCGCGACGGAACACTTCGGCATATTCTTACCGCCCACGAACAGGGCGCGGCACATGCCGCCGACGGGTATGCGCGTGCCACCGGAAAAACAGGCGTCTGCTTTGCGACATCCGGACCGGGAGCGACAAATCTTGTAACAGGGATCGCAACCGCGTATATGGACTCTGTTCCCCTTGTGGCGATCACGGGGAATGTGACCGTTTCCAATCTTGGGCGCGACAGTTTTCAGGAAGTGGACATCGCCGGCATCACGATGCCGATCACCAAACACAATTACATCGTCAAAGACGTGCGGGATCTTGCTCCGACCATCCGCGAGGCTTTCTACATTGCAGGATCGGGAAGAAAAGGCCCTGTGCTGATCGATATTCCGAAAAATATTCAGACCGAACTTTGCGACTTTGAAGAACAACCGAAGGTCGGATACCGTCCCAAGCCGGTAACGGCCGATCTTTCGGGCGTGATTGCGGCACTGAAAAAGGCGCGCCGTCCTTTGATCATCGCCGGCGGCGGCTGCATCGGATCGGACGCGACAGAAAATCTTATAGCCTTTGCCAAACGGATGCAGGCACCGGTCGTTGCCACTTTGATGGGATTGGGCGCCTATCCTGCATCTGACAGTCAGTTTTTAGGACTTGTGGGTATGCACGGTACCGATGCCGCCGCGAAAGCTTTTCGGCGGGCGGATACCATCATTGCCTGCGGAATGCGTTTTTCCGACCGCGTTGCGGGAAACAGGGAAAAGTTCCGCGAAGGGAAAACCGTTCTTCAATTCGATATTGACGCCGCGGAGATCGACAAGAATGTTCCGACCGATTTTTCCGTCATGGCAGACCTCAACGAGATTTTCAAGGCGCTTCTTTGCGAACTGAACGAGACCGACCGCGGAGAATGGCTGAAAGAAGTTTCCGCCTATAAAGAGTACGAAGCGGCAAACGGAGATTTTTCCATTCCCGCCTACAAAATTCTCAAAGGGATGGCCAAGTTCACGAACGCCGATACCCCTGTTGCCACCGACGTGGGACAGCACCAGATGTGGGCGGCACAGTATTGCGCGTTTGACAAGCCGCGGACATTTATTTCCAGCGGAGGCCTCGGCACGATGGGATTCGGCATGGGAGCGGCCATCGGCGCCTGCACGGGAACGGGAAAACAGACGGTTCTCGTTACGGGGGACGGCAGTTTCCACATGAACCTGAACGAATTGTGCACGGCCGTTTCGCAGAATCTTCCCCTCGTGATCCTGCTCATGGACAACAACGCGCTCGGCATGGTACGGCAATGGCAGGGTTTGTTCTACGGAAAGCGGTATTCTCAGACGACGCTCGACCGCAAAACCGATTATATACGGCTTGCCGAAGCATTCGGCGCCAAGGGCTTTTTGCTTGAAAAAGAGGAAGACATTGAGCCGGTTTTACAAAAAGCTTTCCGGGAAAAGGGTCCGGTACTCGTCGATTGCAAGATCGGCATGGACGACAAAGTTTTGCCCATGATCCCGCCCGGAAAATCGTTTGATTCGATTATTACCAAATTATAAGGAGGCCGAAACGAATGAATAAATATACGATCACGGCTCTTCTTGCCAATAAAAGCGGTGTTCTGACCCGCATTTCGGGATTGTTCGCGCGCCGCGGCTTCAACATCGAGAGCATCTGCGCCTGCACGACGGAAGATGAAAAGTTTTCCCGCATCACCATTGTACTTTCGGGCGACGAACACAATCTTTCGCAGATGACCAAACAGCTCGACAAACTGATCGACGTAAAAAAGATCACCATTGCCGACCAGAACGATTCGGTTTTCCGCGAGCTTCTGCTCGTCAAGATCAATGCTCCGGCGGACAAGCGCAGCGAAATTCTGAACATTCGGGAAATTTATAAGGCGAAGATCGTCGACTTATCCCCCACGACCGCCATTTTGGAACTTACGGGCGAACCGAACAAACTGGACGGATTTTTGAAGGTCGTCGAACCGTACGGCATTCTCGAGATGGCGCGCACGGGCGTAACCGCCCTTTCGCGCGGCGAAAAATGCCTGAACGATCTCGTAGACTACAACGAACTTATCTGAACACGGCCGTGCGGCGAAAATCGGTCGCAAATGACGCATTTTTTGGTAACATATGGAGCACGTGCGAAGTTTAGCACGGTTTTGCAAAACCGCAGGCCGCCGCGGAACTGTTCCTAGATAAAAATTTGAGCGAATTTTTGAGAACAAAAAAAGCCTCACAAAAGTGAGGCAAAATGTAAAGATGAGGAAGTTATTTATATCTTAATAAAAGGTATAAAAGATTATTTCTATCCACTCTTTATTAGTGGTAGATTCATCAGGCATTAGAATATCTGTTACTTGCGAACCGGTAATACTTTTAGTACTCGTGTCTAAATCTGCCCGTGTTAATGAAATTTTTGCAGTGGATGTCTGTTGATTTACTGTAATTTGAGTAACACAAGTGGCCAATTGAAAAAGCGGCGGATACTCAATGTATTCAATATTACAGCCAATAACTGCTAAATTATCTGTTTTTGTAAGCGTTAATAAAACATTCTTTACAACAGATTGCTCGTTTAATTTTTCTTTTGTTACAACAACTCTTTCAATATGTGTAGCATTCTGAACGCTGGCCGTAAGGCTGTTGTAATTGGAAGTGAGTTCGGCAAGATTCTCTGCAAACGTGCCGGAAGAGGTGTTCAAAGCGTCAATTTGTTGCTGGAAGTTTGCATTTGCGGCTTCAAGTGCCTCTACCTTTGTTTTGAGAGTTTCAATTTCCGTTTTGTTGGCGGTATTGTCATTCTCTAACGAGGTGATTTGATTTTCTAATTTCGTTTTTGCCGTTTGCAATTCCGTTATGCT
>CASEFE010000066.1 GCA_949287105.1 uncultured Bacillota bacterium | reverse complement strand
TGTATCGGGGTAAAATTCCGTAAGCTTTTCGCCGACCTGCCGCAAATATTCGTCTTGCTTTTCAAAAAATACAAACCGCGGCGGATCACGACGTGAATCCAACAAAAATTCAAAGCCTACCGTACTGTCCAAACAGCACAGTTTCAGCCACTTGCCTATAAGCGTCTGCATCCAAAGATAATCTTCACTGTCCGGCTCATCGTTCTGAATAATATTCAAAAATAAATCCGCATGTTCGGAAAAATCTGACCAAAACCGTTTGATGCTCTTTTCTTTGACCTTCCTCGGAAACCACTTTTCAAACATTACAGCTTTCTTACCCAACCGTATTTATCTTCCAAACGCCCGCTCTGTATGCCCGTGATCGTATCATACAACCATTTCGTGATCTTGCCCATCTCGCCGCCGTTGACGACATAATCTACACCTTTATATTCCATCATACCTACCGGCGAAATGACCGCAGCCGTTCCCGTTCCGAATGCCTCTTCCAGCTTACCTGCCTTCTGCGCTTCGATCACTTCGTCTATGGATACACGGCGTTCGGATACTTTATACCCGTGTGCACGCAAAAGTTCAATGCTGCTCTTCCGCGTAATCCCCGGCAGAATCGATCCGACCAATGCAGGCGTGACCACTTCACCGTCTATTACAAAAAACATGTTCATCGAACCGACTTCTTCCACATATTTCTTTTCGTTCGCGTCCAGCCACAATACCTGATCAAAGCCCTTTTTCTCCGCTTCTTCCCCTGCTTTGAGCGATACTGCATAGTTTGCTATACATTTCGATTCACCCGTTCCGCCAACAGTGGCTCGCGTATAGTAATCTTCCACAAGCAAACGCGTAGGCGCCAATCCATGCGCATAATAGCTCCCGACCGGCGAAAGAATTATGAAGAATAAATACTCTGTTCCAGCATGTACACCCAGCATCACGTTCGTCGCTATGATCGAAGGGCGTATGTATAAAGCCGTGCCAGCCGACGTAGGGATCCAATCTTTTTCGATCCGCAACAATTCAAAAAGTCCTTCCAAAACCTCTTTTTCGTCGATCTTGGGGATACACATCCTTTCGGCAGAACGGTTCATACGTTTAAAATTTTCTTCCGGACGAAATACGCGAACTTCACCTTTCTCGTTTTTGAAAGCTTTCAAACCTTCAAAAATTCCTTGCGCATAATGAAAGACCGTCGTCGCCAGGTCGAATTCCACCGGGCCGTACGGCTCAATCTGCATTTCCTGCCATTTGCCGTCTTTATACCGCATGGTCAGCATGTAATCGGTAAAAATCTTACCGAAACCAAGCTTGCTCTCATCCGTGGGCTTTGCTTTCAGTTTTTCCGCTTTTATAAATTTCATATGCGTTACCTCAATATTCCGCGGGTTTCTCGCCCGTTTATTCCGCTTTCTATTATAACACCCTTTCCGCCTTTTGTAAACGATTTAGAAAATAGATAATTCTAATCGCATCAATCGATTTTATCGATTTATTCTTTTAATGCCCGATCGGCAAATAGAATTACGCTTTCTTCATTCATTTACAAGAAAAAGCAATCCAATCGCTCTTTCCTTTCTCCGTACTTACCCTTCCCGCCATATAATCATGCAGCGCACCGATAAAATGATCTTCCTCCGACTCTTCCACCGCTACGCTTGCAATCACCGTATCGGTATATTCGATTTTCCGTATCTCGCGGCCGCTTTTTTCCAAAAACTTTTTAAGCACATCAAAATTTTCGTATCCGACCTTCATTTTCAGTTCTCTGCACATCCGATACTCACGTATATCTGCTTGCGCCAATGCCTCCGACGCAGTTCCCGCATATGCTCGCACAAGTCCGCCGGCACCTAATTTGATCCCGCCGAAATAACGGGTCACAACCACCGCCGTCTCGAAAAGCTGCTTGCTTTTCAATACTTCCAAAATCGGAATACCCGCCGTTCCTTGCGGCTCACCATCGTCCGAAAAGCGCATCAGATTTCCCGTCTTATCCGCTACATACGCGTAACAGTTATGCGTCGCAAACGAATGCTCCGCCCGTATCTTCGCAAGAAATATTTTTGCTTCTTCTTCATTCGCAACGTGCGCACAGTTTGCGATAAACCGCGACTTCTCTATCACCTTTTCATATGTCGCGGGAGAATAAATACTTTTATAACTCATTTTAAAAGTACGCGGATATGAACTTTTTTACCCTTATGCAACACAAATTCGCCCTTCGATTTGGCATCTGCAGGAATCGCCGCATTCACATCCGATATCTTTTCTTCATCGATCTTAACGCCGCCGCCCTCGATCAGACGCCGCGCTTCGCTCTTCGATTTTGCCGCATTCGCCGCAACCAATACATCGCAAACCGTCTCTGTATCTGCCGGAACTTCCGCGATCGGCATATTTTCCGCATCCCCGCCAAACGCTGCGCGCGCCTGCGCCTGCGCCGCTTCCGCCTTCTCTTCTCCGTGCACCATCTTCGTCAGCTCATACGCAAGCCTCTCTTTTGCCGCATTGATCCGCTCATCCTGATTTGCACAAAGATCCGCAATTTCATCCAACGGCAAAAACGTGAGAAGTTTGAGACATTTTTCCACATCCGCATCGTCCACATTTCTCCAATACTGGTAAAACTCATACGGACTCGTCTTGTTTTCATCCAACCAGACAGCGCCCTTCGCCGTCTTTCCCATTTTCCTGCCGTCCGATGTCGTCAGCAACGTAAACGTCATGCCATACGCCGGCTTTTGCTCTTTACGGCGGATAAGATCAACCCCCGCCAAAATATTGCTCCATTGATCATCCCCGCCCAATTCCAGCTTACAACCGTACTTCTGACTGAGAACCAGAAAATCATATGCCTGCATGAGCATGTAATTAAATTCAAAGAAGGAAAGTCCGCGTTCATACCTCGAACGGAAACATTCCGCCGATAACATCTTGTTCACAGAAAAATGAACGCCGATCTCCCGCAGAAAATCAATATAATTCAGCCCCAACAGCCAATCCGCATTGTTGACCATGACTGCCCCGTTTTCACCTTCGAAGTCCACAAACTTCGACATCTGACGGCGAAAACATTCGCAATGATAATCGACCGTTTCCCGCGTCATCATCAGACGCATGTCCGTCCTGCCGGACGGATCGCCGACCATTCCCGTACCGCCCCCGATCAAAACAATCGGCTTATGCCCCGCCATCTGCATATGCTTCATCGCGATGAGCTGCATAAAATGCCCGACATGCAAACTGTCCGCCGTCGGATCAAATCCCGTATAAAAAGGTACGCTCTCACTGCCTAATAATTTATATAAATCCTCTTCATATACCGTCTGCTTAATAAAACCCCTCTCCCGAAGAGTGTCCATTACATTCTTTGCCATGTTCGCTTTCTCCGTAAATTTTTCCTTGTTCTTTGTCGATTATTTTAGCATAATAATTCCGTTTTGTAAACATATCGCGCACACTTAATCCGTTTTACAAAAATTTTTCGCCCCGCAGCCGCAAATCACCCCCGTAAAATATTGATAATTTTTTATCGCTGTGGTATAATTCCTACCGTAAACCCAATTTTAATGGTCAAATTTTTATCGGAGGAAGAAAAATGCAATATTCACGCGAAGTTCAAGAAATGATTTGCGTTGCAAAAGGCCCCTATCACGGCCCCGCTCCCATTCCCGAAGAAGGCAAATGGATACAGGCAAAAGAGATCAAAGATATCTCCGGCCTTACCCACGGAATCGGTTGGTGCGCACCGCAACAGGGCACGTGCAAGCTCACTCTCAATATTAAGCAGGGCGTCATTCAGGAAGCGCTCGTCGAAACCATCGGCTGCTCGGGCATGACGCATTCCGCAGCTATGGCGGCAGAAATTTTGCCGAAAAAAACCATTCTCGAAGCACTGAACACCGACCTCGTTTGCGATGCGATCAATACGGCAATGCGCGAACTTTTCTTGCAGATCGTTTACGGCCGCAGCCAGTCCGCCTTTTCCGATGACGGACTTGTCATCGGCGCAGGTCTCGAAGACCTCGGCAAAGGAAACCGCTCTCAGATCGGTACCATGTATTCCACTGCTGAAAAAGGCGTCCGCTATCTCGAAATGACCGACGGTTACGTCACCCGTATGGCTCTCGACAAGAACAACGAGGTCATCGGTTATGAATTTATCAATTTCGGTAAAATGATGGATTTCATCAAGAGCGGTTTGTCCGCAGACGAAGCGCTCAAAAAAGCACAGGGCCATTATGGCAGATTCACCGAAGCCGACGGGGCGGTCAAATACATCGATCCCCGCAAACAGTAAGGAGGTCCGTTCATGAGTATTACGTTCGAAGGGTATGAGAGAAGAATAAACCAGATCAAGCCTGTTATGGAGAAGTACGGCATCAAAGATTTTGAAGACGCCAAACGTATCTGCAACGAAAAAGGCTTCGACGCTTATGATATCGTCAAAAGCGTTCAGCCCATCGCTTTCGAAAATGCAGGATGGGCCTATACACTCGGCGCCGCCATTGCCATCAAAAAAGGCTGCAAAAAAGCTTCTGACGCGGCGGAAGCCATCGGCGAAGGCTTGCAGGCTTTCTGCATCCCCGGCTCCGTTGCTGACCAACGCAAAGTCGGCCTCGGCCACGGCAATCTCGCCGCTATGCTCCTGCGCGATGAAACAGAATGCTTCTGCTTCTTGGCCGGCCACGAGTCTTTTGCTGCCGCAGAAGGCGCAATCGGTATCGCTAAGAACGCCAATAAAGTTCGTAAAAAGCCCCTGCGCGTCATTTTGAACGGCTTGGGCAAAGATGCGGCGTATATCATTTCCCGTATCAACGGCTTTACCTATGTACAGACAAAATATGACTATTATACCGGCAAAGTCACGATCGTCAAAGAAACGCCTTATTCCGACGGCGAACGCGCCAAAGTCCGCTGCTACGGCACCGATGACGTAAATGAAGGCGTCGCGATCATGATCATGGAAAAAGTAGACGTTTCCATTACCGGTAACTCCACAAACCCCACAAGATTTCAGCATCCCGTTGCCGGAACTTATAAAAAATGGGCTATCGAAAACGGGAAAAAATATTTCTCGGTTGCTTCCGGCGGCGGTACGGGCAGAACCCTTCACCCCGACAATATGGCAGCCGGCCCCGCCAGCTATGGCATGACGGACACAATGGGCCGTATGCACTCCGATGCACAGTTTGCCGGTTCTTCTTCTGTTCCTGCACACGTCGAGATGATGGGATTGATCGGAGCAGGAAACAATCCTATGGTAGGTATGACCGTTGCTTGCGCCGTAGCTGTTCAGGAAGGAATGAATAAATAATCATCCTTTTCAAGCTTAGCAGAATTTTGAATGACTTCCGATTTTGGAAGGAATCAAAATTCCATTGTATCTTATTTCGGTTATAAAAAAAAGATACCCCTGCCTTTATTAGGACAGGGGCATCTTTTTTTCAAAACTTATTTTCTCTTGTAATTTTCGCAGCATGTGCATTTTTCTGCCTGACAATCACATGTATTGCCGACCATAATGCTGTCCAACGTGCAATTCTTGCCTTCGCAATTATACATGCAATCGCAAACTTCGCAACCTATAGCATGATTGATTTTGCTCATGAATTCCACCTCCTGTTACTATTGTGCGCAAACAGCCGCGCTTTATGAAACAAAGGGTTGACTTTTTTTTCTTGGCGTTGTAAAATAAATAAAAATTGTACATGAGGTATTCCCCTATGAAAGTGATTTTAAAGCAAGACGTGAAGGGAACAGGCAAAAAAGGAGATATTCTGGAAGTCAGTGACGGATATGCCAAAAACTTTCTTTTGAAAAAAGGCTTGGCGGAACAAGCGTCCGCTGTCGCTGTAAACAGTTTGAAAATCCAAAAAGAAGCGGAAGAACGCCGCCGCGCAGAAGAAATCAAAGCAATTCGGGAGCTCGCGCAAAAAATGGATCATTGCAAAGTGACCCTTTCCATTAAATGCGGCGAAAACGGTAAAGTCTTCGGAAGCGTAACCAGCAAAGAAATTGCTTTGAAACTCGCTGAATCCGGCTTCGATGTCGATAAAAAGAAAATTTTACTCAAAGACCCTATCAAAACGATCGGCGAGTATACGATCGAAGTCCGCCTTATGGAAAAAGTTTCCGCAAAAATTATTGTCTGTGTTGTCCCTGAATAATTCGTTGCGAGTTATTGATTCTGTTTTCAGATTTATTTTACTGGAAATCTTATAGAAAAAGCATTAAAACCGTAGAGATTTTTTCTCTACGGTTTTGATTGTTTCTGTGTAACTTTTATTCTTTTTTTATAAAATTTGTAGCCTATAAGATTTTGCTTTTTCCAACGAGTTGTCGAAAAGTCTGTATCTTTGCGGAATAAAAGTTTAAGCAACCTGTCTGCCCTGCGCTTTATGTTCTGCTTTATAAATTTTTACACTTTCCGCCGATTTTAAGCCCCGCTTCTTATAAGATTTCAGGCGCCAGATCGCCTTAAATATTTCCGCGATCGGAATCACCGAAATCGAAGCCGCAAATACGATAACCCATTGTATTCCCGTCAAAGAAACGATTCCGAATGCACTGCGGAAAATAGGAACAAAACACAGCATTACATTGACCGCAATGCCTATAAATACTGTAACAAACAGCATTTTGTTGCTGAAAAAACCTTTTCCGAAAGCGGACCTTTTTTCGGAGCGAATATTGAATGAATGGAAAAGCTCCAAAAATGATAAAACAAAAAACGTCATCGTTACGGCAACGGCGTTTCCGTATACGGAATTGCCCCAAATAAATACTCCGATACAGACAACCGTCTGCATAACCCCATAAAATATTACGGGAACCATGGAATCGAGCGCAAACAAATCAGATGCGTGCTGCGGGGGGCGCAACATTATGTCGCGTTCCGCTCGTTCAGCTCCCAACGATAAAACAGGCAGACTGTCTGTAATCAGGTTTATCCACAATAATTGCGTCGAAGTAAGAAAATCACAGCTGTATAATCCCAGTGTCACAATCAAAATAGCGAGAACTTCCGCAAGATTCGTAGCAAGAAAAAATTGTATAGTCCGTTTGACATTGGAAAATACCCGCCGCCCTTCCTCCACCGCTTTTACAATCGTCGTAAAATTGTCGTCGGCTATGACCATGTCCGCGGCACTTTTTGTAACATCCGTACCGGAAATCCCCATTGCTATACCTATATCCGCTTTCCGGATTCCAGGCGCATCGTTGATGCCGTCACCCGTCATCGCAACAACATTTCCTTCCTTCTGAAAGCGTTCGACGATCAAACTTTTATGTCCCGGGCTGACGCGTGCAAACACGCGGCATTGCGGAACCCGTTCATCCAGAGCTTTCGGCGAAAGTGCGTCCAATTCCGCCCCCGTTATTACCTCTTCTTCCTTGTGCGCGATTCCTAACCGCGAAGCTATCGCATATGCCGTGTCCCTGTGATCCCCTGTGATCATTACCGGCGTGATTCCCGCCCGTATACATTCGGCTACCGCCTCTTTTGCTCCCGCTTTCGGAGGGTCGATCATTCCGCATACACCGATAAATATCATAGAATTTTCCGCTATAGTACCATCGTACTTTCGATATGCAAATCCCAATACGCGCAATGCGCGTGAGGCCAACATATGCGTAACCGCCAGAATGTTTGCCCGATCCGCATCCGTCATTGAACGAATCTTGCCATCTGAAAGAATGTGTGAACAGCGATTCATCAATACGTCCGCACCGCCTTTTGTATAACTGAAATTCCCCTCCCCTGTCTGTACCGCCACGGTCATCATCTTCCTTTCCGAGGTGAAAGGAATGCTGCTCAATTTTTTATAGTCGCAATGGTATCCGTTTGCGTCGACATAATTTACTAATGCAACTTCGGTCGGATCACCAATCCTTCGCCCCGGGCCGCCTTTTACTGTCTGACATACGGACATACACTCCAATATTCTTCTTTTGCCTTCCGCCGATATATACCGATCCGAACTTCCCGTTTGATGATTCGCAGCATCCGTTGAAAATTCCGTTATTACCTCTTCCACCGTCATTCGATTCTCAGTCAAGGTACCCGTCTTATCCGAACAAATACAACTGCATCCGCCCAATGTCTCCACCGCGTGCAATTTACGGATAATGGCACGCTCTTTGCTCATCCGCTGTACGCCAAGCGCCATGATCACCGTCACAATCGCCGGCATTCCTTCCGGTATCGCCGCCACCGCAATGGCGACCGAAGACATGAAATTTCCTAAAATCGTGTCGCCTTTGAAAAATATACCGAATATGAATATGATTGCCGCAATCGAAATTACAAAGGCCGTAATCACTTTGCCAAGCACGGAAAGCATTTTTTCCAGCGGCGTTTTTACGGCTTCGGTTTCTTCGATCATTCCGGCTATCTTGCCTATTTCCGTATCTCTTCCTGTTCGTACCACAACCGCCTTTGCCTGCCCTTTCACCAAAAACGTGGACGAATACAAAATATTTTTCCGATCTGCAACCGGCGTCTTTTCATCGTATTGCCCCGCATTTTTATTGGCACCGATCGATTCTCCCGTCAATGCAGATTCATCGCACTTTACCTCTTCCGCCTGCAAAATACGGCAATCCGCCGGCACCATATCCCCTTCTTCCAGATTGATTATATCTCCCGGTACCAACTGTGTGCTTTCCAACAATACATCTTTCCCGCCACGCACAACTTTTACTCGGCATACTGAAAGCTTTTTCAGCTTTTCTATTGCATTGTCTGCTCTGTATTGCTGTATAAACCCGACGATCGTGTTTAATAAGATTATAAATAATAAAATTCCCGTATCCGCCAATTCATTCAAGTCTTCTGTCAAATATGCCACAACGGCGGATATGGCGGCCGCACAAATTAGAAGAATGGTCATAAAATCTTTGAACTGCGAAAGAAAAAGCTTCCATGCACTTCCTTTTTTCTTTCCGCCCAATTCGTTTAACCCGTATTTGTTCAATCGTTCCGCCGCAGCCGAATCCGATAATCCCAGCGGAGTCGTATTTAATTCCGCCAAAACATTTTCAGCTGTCATGCTATGATATTCTCGCATATGCACCTCTTGTTCGCTGTGTTACAAAATATTTTATTCCCGACTTTCAATTGATATGCCATCCGCTTAAAACAACTGCCTTGTTTTTCTGTTTTTATCGATTTACTGAAAAATACATTTTATATGCCCTGTTTTTGATTGACAACTTTCCTAAAAAAATGATATTATATTAAAGCTTGAACGGGGGCGTAGCTCAGTTGGTTAGAGCGCATGCTTGACATGCATGAGGTCATAAGTTCGAGTCT
>CASEFE010000065.1 GCA_949287105.1 uncultured Bacillota bacterium | reverse complement strand
ATTTTAATTATATTTTTTGTCCAAACTTTGGGGTTCACTTCACAATGCAGAACGGCTTTTTTTGGTATATTCTTTATCGATTCCGTTGGCTCAATTTCTTTCTTGATAAATTATTGATTTTAAAAATGTCGCCGCCTTTTTTATTTTTTCTCGATCGTAAAACGAAACCGATCGACATTTGTACCGTTATGGTTGCTTAAAATCGCCCCTTCGTCACCTTCGATGACGTTCGGCGGATTTTTTCGATCATCCGCCACCATCGCCACATAATGATTGCCGAACGCTTGCCCGCCTTTTTCCAATCGGACAGGCTCGCTCCAATGCAACAGATCCTCCGATTCGCGCACTTCCATCACGTCTTCGATCACGCGGCTGATCTCTTTTTCCGGACGCATGGGAGACGATGTCAGAATGTATTTTTTATATTTTTTTAAGTATACGATACGGGCATGCCAAGAATTATGCGCGATCGGCGTTTCTTTTCCGAAATTTCCCGCCTCACAGAACGCACCTTCATAATATTTCACGAAATCGCCCATCACTCCGTCTGAACGCTTCCGGCTCCGCGCTATATATACATCGCAATCTTCCCATGCCCCCGTTTCCATATTTACATGGATAATATTGTACACAAGATATATATATTCTCCATACGGATCGGTATACAGCGAAAAATCGCCGCTTCCAAGGCTGATACGCCCCGATGCCTGTCCGAGCATTTTCCCCGCGCCCGGATTGTATTTTTCCGTAAAGCAAACGGATTCCGATGTCAGAATCCAACGGTCAAACACCCAGTTTTTCCCTTCATCGTCCGAATGCATCAGACCGATATGCCGAAAATCCGAATCAAACCGCGGAGTATCGCAAAGCCCCAGCGAATCGTACGCCGTGCCCATGCCGTTCCAGCCCGTTTCATTGTGAAAAAAACAAAAGAAACGATGCGTGCCGGGACAAATATACAGCCCGAACGGCCATATGCTTCCGCGCGGCTTTATTCCTTCGGGATACCGTATCCCCGCATAAGCATATTCGGCATGCCCTACGCAAAACAATGTGTTGATCGGATACAATTCTTTCAGATCGTCAAGGCTCGTTCCGCAAAACATTCCGATATGCCCCGCGTGCGAATGTCCGCTCATCGCCCAGAGCTTTCCGTCTGTATCCCTGAATAACGGCGTCGTGCCGTCCTGATAAATTCCGAAACGGTTCAGAAAGGGCGTTTCTGACTGATCTCCGATACATATTTTGTATCTACTCAAAAAATTATCCATGTCTTTTAAGCTCGCTCCTTACAAAACAAAGTTCGTTGCTCTAATCTTTACCCGGTTTCAAACGACTGACCACTACCTTTAACCGACTTTCAGGATCCACGATCTTTCCGTTCAACACATCCTCTTCGGTAAATTTCGCCATCAGTATCTCTTTGGCATGCTGTGCACAATTCGCATCTCCGTATCCCCGTTCCCGATCATAGACGATATAGATGTATCCGTCCCTTTCAACCCCATCCGGATACGAAACAAAATTACGGCCGTCCAAAAGCAAACCGCCCTTCCATGTCTTGCATTCGTCGTCGGACAACATGGCCGTCAGATTGTTGCGCCCTTCAAAATTTACATGGTTCACCAAAAGAACATTGCCACTGTCAAGCCTTCGGATAAAAAAACGCGAGTTCGGACCTTTCCAGCCCGTGTCCTGCCCGTCTGACCATGTCTTGCCGCCATCGGAAGACGTACTCATTCCGATTCCGTATGTCGTACGAACAAACATTTTGAGCACATCCCCGCTCTCCAACAACATGTGCTCATCATAGCTCCTGCCTATCATATCCACCCCGCCCAAACGCACAAATGTTTTTCCGTGGTCGCGGCTCGAATAGACAAAAGCACGGCGATCCTCTTCCTCCGACTCCATAAGCCCGGGAATATTGACACCTCGCTTCCATACCGCCATCGGGAACAGCCATTCCCCTTCGCGCGTGACGATCGGCTTGTTCATCATCACTTCTTTGCCGATCACTCTCGGTTCGGAAAATTCGATGCTCGCTCCGTCCGGATCTTCACAGACCGCAGCATAGACACAAAAATCAGGCATTACTGCCCAGATAAACCATAGCCGTTGCTGATCGTCTATCCATAGGCAGGGATCAAAACATCTCTTTTGTTTTCCGAAATCGGCAACCGCAATCGGCCCTTTCCAACTATGCCCGTCGTCATCGCTTTGCAGTAAAAGACAGTAATTCCCGAATTCTTCCGTATTCCCGCCGCTGTAAAAGGTCACAAACATTCGCCCCTTTTTCGTCCGCTCTATCCCGGGAATACCCTGCCAGTTTCGTTGTTGATAATTTTGCAATTTTTTTGCATCAATAATCAGCCCCATCTTCCCCTTCTCGCCGCTTTTGCACGGCATTTTTGCTGTATTATATCATACACTTTCTGCAAAATCAAGATTTATTCAAATTTCGTTCGTATGGGTTTGCCGGTTTTTTCTTCAAAATCCTTTATGATTTGCTTCTGCCGTGCGCTGAGCAACTCATATTCGATCGGCTTATCCTGCGGACGCGTTTGTTTTTGATTGATATCTCCCATCAGGCTCCAATTCCGCTGTACAATTCCGCGGCTGTAATCCGAATCACCCGGTTCAATATATTTTTTTGTATAGTCGGTAAAATCGACGACCTTTTCTTCGCCGTTATCCAGATTTTTCAAGATCGCAAGCCGAAATTTTTCATTCATATACCAGCGGATCTCTTTTCGATCGTCGCTGTCGTCCACCCCGATCCCGCGATGAACAAACCGATAGTCCAATGTACTGTTATTCGGAACATGTTCGCGGAAATAACTGCCCAGTTCGCCGAAAGTGACGATCTTTACATCCGGATAACGCTCTTTCAGAGCGCGCAAAAACCGTGTGATCACACTGCCGTCAATGTTCATTGCATGGTATCCGTCTTTTTGGATCAGGCAAAGCTCCCAGATACTCGTCACCATCCCGAACCCGCCGTTTCGCTCACAATTTTCTTTGAGCATCTGATCGGCCGCAGAAAGCATGATCTCGATCCCCTTATCGTGCCCGAAAGGGCGCAACGCTTCGATCGGACCTGCGCCCATCCGACAATTATGTCCGCCCCCGCAATACATGGCACTCAAAAAATCGACCGTCCAGCCGTCAAAATTGACGCAATCGATAAAATCTTTTTTCCCCTGCGCCGGCTTGCAGAAATGCTCTTTGGACGGATAATACGGATAGCATATCGAACCCTCGCCGTCCTGATTGTCCACCGAATACTGACTGAAAATGTTGCCCTGCACTGTATGTATTCCGAGCGACGCAATGTGTTCGATCACTGCCGAAGGCAAAAATCCGCCGACAATGCTGCCCGGCAAATATTTGTCACCCATAAAAGACCGCAAAAGTCCCAGAGCTTCATCGATCGCCGCATTGATCTTTGCGCGCGGGCTGTATGCTCCGCCAAAATATGCGCCCACCACATACGTGACATCGTCTCCGTAACGGTCGTGGTAATCTTTTGCCATTTCCCTTAATTTCTGAAAATTTGCACTTTCATCCGTCAGCGCGGAGTGGCTGAATGCAATGGTTATGCGCGCATCCGGCACCGCATCGCAGATTGCCTGCCGATATTCAGCCAGATTTTCCGGTGTGTTTTCAGCTCGCTCGTCCACGCCCAAAAATACGCCCGGAGAGACTTCGATCTGATTCAGCCGCACCACGATCGTAAAACAATAATACCTTCCTTTCAGTCCTTTCATTTCATACTCCCAAACTTTTCAGAAATTCTTCCAGCATCCCATTGTCCGTATCCAGTTCGTGCTTGCCTGAAAATACTTTTGTGTGCAATAAATCACGATAACTGCACTTTTCTGCAAATTCTTTCAGACGAAGCGTTTCCTGCTTTGCATCTGCCGCGGGGAATGCTTCGTCGTTTTCTGCGATCTCGATAAACAATCTGCGCGGAAATACGAGCGACGCAACTTCTGCATCCATCATCTTTTTCTCCTGCGCAAAATATACCCAGTCATGCCAGTTATGTTTGCAACGGTCGCTGAACCAACAGGATGAATACGTCGAAACAAAGCGCGTATCGACCGCCCCCGCATGCAGCGCATACATTCCGCCGTAAGACAAGCCTACGATTCCCATACGCGCCGGATCGATCTCTTCCGCGTTTTCAAAATAGTCCAGACTGCGCGATATGCAGTACAATTCCAGCGCCGTAATGCTTCCGCCCTGCTGCACCAGACGTCGGTTGATGTTTTCGCGATCGTATCCGCTGCCGAAAATACTTTCGTTCCAAAGCAAAAGCTGCGGCGCAAATACGATCGTTCCCGGCCGAAGTACACGCCTGACCATGTGATTGTAATTTGCCGAATCAATAAAAAGATCTCCGATCCGCTCGGGTGTTCCTCCGCCGCCGTGCAATGCCACGATCAGCGCATTTTTTTCCTTAACCTTTGGCGGAAGATATAAGATCCCCTGAAAATAAAACCCGGGCATCACTTCCAAGCGAACTTGTTTTGCTACCATTTCGTCCGTTTCCAACAGCAATTTTTGAACGCACTTTACAGGTTTTTTGCTTTTCTTTTCACAAAGCGGCACACCCAGCATGTCTTTTAAGATCTTTCTCTTCTTTTCTTCGTCCGCGTATAAAATTTTATCCCGCTCTTTTCGTAATTTTTCCGAACGAGAGCCGATATACGCCAAAACATCGTCACGATATTCGCTGCGATATTCCGCGTCACGTATGGCAAAGATCTGTTCCGCTCTTTTTTCGTGTCTGCCCGTCAATACCCTGTAATAATACACCGGCAATGCACTCCAACCATGGCACAATGACCCCGCCAACGCAAAATCTGCCTGACCTTTGATCGTTTCCCAAAAAGAAGTTGCGCCCTCATTTAACATATACGAATAGGTTTTGTCAATGTCTTTGAGAATGGCCGGCGCATACTTTGCTTCGTTCACTGTCAACAGGGCGTCATAGCGGAATTTATCCATGCTCAACGTATTCTGAACCCAGCCGTCATATCCGTATGCGAGCTTATCTGCAATTTCTTCCTGCTTGTCGGCAGGGCAAGCGCCTGCCAAAATGCAAAGCGCATTGGCGAGAGCACTTTTGTCCGTTCTGCCTTCATAGGTAAGAAACAGGCCTGAACTTTCATCAAAAAAGACCGAACGCAGCGCATCGCTGATTTTCAGGCTTATCCTCTCATATTCCGCCGCCCTCTCAAATTTATTGAGAATTACGGCAAGATCGTGCATCGCTTTGCAGGAAATTGCCAAAAAAGCATTGATCAGCGAATCAAATTCATCCCGCTCTTTTTTTGAACCGTCCGGCGAGAAGAATGCACCGTCCAAATCCCCCGCCCATTCATAGAAGTGCCAGATCCCCTTTTCCGATTTTGTCTTGAAAAGGCTTCTTTCGTCCAGCTTCGGAAGAAAATATTGCATCATCTTTTCCAGATTTTCAAATACCTCTGCCGCGACTTTCGCAGAATGAGTATACTTTGTATATTCCAATACGACGGTCGGCAGCATCAAAGAAAACGAAGGGATCGTGATCGGCACACGCGCGGGGAAACAAAGTTCGAATAACCCGTTTTCTTTCTGACCGCGAACAAATAACCCGATCGCAGAACGCGCACATTCCGGATTATCAAACGCATAGTATCCGCACAGCATTTGATTGCGGCTGTCCATAATATACATGGATTGCTCCCGCCAAGGACAATCTTCGTAATGTTCGTGCAGACATAATTTTAAAGTGCGAACCGCCACATCGTATATTTTTTGACGCAATTCATTATCCGCACAAAAAGGCTTTTCCACCAAAGGATATTCCGGCTCACAAATCCCGATCTCAAAAATCTCGACTGGCTGATCGCTCGTGATCTGCAAATACCGACAGCCCAAACGGCGAAATGTTCCCAAAAAGGTATCCGTTTCCCCGTCCGCCAACAATTCCACCGTAAAATCGCGCCCGTCGATCTTGTCACGCACCTTCCCGTCGACAATGTGTTCCCCATATCCGACAATGATACGCGTTCCTTTCGGCGCGCTAAAACGCATGCGAAGAAATCCGCTGCACTCATGACCGAGATCGTATAAATTTTTCGCTTTATCCACGAGCACACCCTCGGTAATCGGCCGTAAAACAAGTTTTTGATTCGGCCTCTCGTACAGATTTTTGAATCCGTTTACTTCCACCGCGCCTTTCCAATCCGGTTCCCGCTTTGTTCCCGCAAAATCATATGTATACGAATACCCGAGCTGAACCGTGATCGTCTTCTTCCGATAACTTACATATTCGGCCGAAAGCGCGCATCGAACTCCCGCTTTCGAACAGGCAAGCACTTTCTCGCCTTCAAAAATTTCGTATATCAAGCCCGACGGCATGTTCTGACAAGTGGAAAAATCTTCTCCGATATGCCATGCCACGATTTCCAATCGGTTTTTTCCGCTCTTTATGTATTTGGAAAGATCGATGCAATCGTAAACCTTGTAACCGGCATAATCCGCATATTGCCCGAATGCGGCAAGTTCCCCGTTGATATACATTGCATAATCTCCGGCCACGGAAATTTCTGCATGCGCCTCCCGCTCTGCCGTAAACTCATCCGAAAATACCACATATTCATCTTTCTCGTCGCGATCATGCAACCAGATCCACTTTCCCGACTTCATACCGTTTTTTAACTCCCTGATTTTTTGCTTTTTTATTTTCTGCCGAAAATACAGCTTTTCCGCTCAGAACTGTTCTTTGGTATTGTAGCAAATTGTCCGACCAAGCGCAAGTGTATTCCGTTTTTTCTTGGTTCTCGTCTTCAACTTTGAATTTATATTCCCAATGGCAAAATTAAACTTATCCAAATGCTTTTTTATGATTGCTTAAAGATGACATCGGCAGGCGCGCTTTACGCGCGCCTGCCTCTTTCCGATATTTTTGTAAAACCGTATTCTTTGCGAAATTTTTACAAAACTTCAACTTTTTTCATAACTTTGCAAAACATGCCTTCCGACATTTTTTGGAAAGCCAGACTTTTTCAAACACATCCGTTCCGCTTTTATGTGCAGGCAACGCCCTGATTGATCTTTGCTATGATCTCATCCAATTGCGCATTGTTCAGCATGCCCGCCGTCAGCGTCGTAAAAATATATAACGGCATCGAATACGAAACATTGCGGACAAAAGGTTCGTCATCAATTTCATTTCCTTTGAAACGCAGCTTGTAATCGGGCTTTCCCAACACCGCCATACCGATGCAAGAAGAAAAATATTTCTGTATGTAGAGCGGCCCGTTTTCGATCTTACGCAGTTCGTCGATTTTCGTATAACGGGTACACACAAACTTTTTGCTGATCTGCAAAGGTTTTTCAAAAATGACCTGCTCGCTGTCTTTGCGCACCGAAACCAAATATTCGCCCGATCGCTTTTCATAACACTTTTTATGCAGATTGTACCGTTCAAAACAACCGCTTTCGATCGGTATTTTCACGCACACGCTTTCCCCCGGTTCAAGACTGACCTTCGTAAATCCCGCCAAAGAAGGTGCCGCCTCTTCCTGATGCTGCAAATAGATCTGCACAACTTCCTTGCCTGCCCTGTTTCCCGTATTGCGCACCGTAACTTCCACTTGCACTTCGTTCCATGCCGATTCTTTTGATACCGCCATGTCTTCATAAGCAAAGTCTGTATAACTCAATCCGTATCCGAACGCATACCGCGGCCGAATATGATGGCTTAAATAATGCTTATAACCGATATCCTCGCCTTCTTTGTACACAACCGTATCGTTCTTGTCTACGCCGTACTTGAAGCTGGGACAGTCGGAAAGTGCACACGGAAAAGTTTCGGCCAGCCGTCCGCAAGGATTTACTTTGCCTGTAAGAATGTCGACACATGCCTGCGCGTACTGATCTCCGCCGTAATAGCATTCAAGAATGGCTCCGCAATGATTTGAAACTTCCGTAAGATCCAAAGCCGAACCGTTCGTCAATACCACGATCACGTTGCGGTTTACTTTGTAGATCTGCTTCAAAATCGATACCTGTTTTTCGGGAAGAAAAATGTCCGTTCGGTCATAGCCTTCCGATTCTTCGTCCGGCAAAAGCCCGGCAAAAAACAAAACTTTATCCGCCTTTGCCGCAATTTCCGGCGCACGGCTTTCATTTTCGGAAATTTCGTCTGTATAGCCTTCCGCAAAGGGCAATTTCCGACAAAAATGTGCGCACAGCTCCTCATACGGCGAACGATTGCTTTCTCCCTTTACGAATGCACATCCTCCGCCCTGAAAACAGGGATCTGTTGCCAGCTTTCCGATCACGGCGATCTCTTCTTTTTCTCCCAAAGGAAGTAATCCTTCGTTTTTCAGAAGTACCATGCTCTCCGCCGCCATTCGGCGAAGTACCGATGCGTCTGCCGATTTTTCTCTGCTTTTGGGCTTTGTCGCTTTTTCCAAAGCGGCGATCACCCTCTTTGTGCTTTCATTGAGCAAAGCGTCAAAATCCTTACTGCCGCGCGTCTTTTCCTCTACTTCCTTCCAAGACGTGTCTTTATCGCCCGGCATGTTGATGTCCACTCCCGCAAGAATGGATTTCAATCGGAAGTCTACCCCGCCCCAATCGGTGATCACGATGCCGCGATAACCCAGCAACTCGCGCAATACGTTCTGGATCAATTTGCGGTTTTCCGACATAAAATCACCGTTTACGTTGTTGTATGCCGTCATCAGATAATCCGGCGAGGACTTTTCGATGATGATACGGAACACCCGCACGTATACGTTCATGAGCGTCTCTTCGTCTACATACACATTCTGCGTGAAACGGTTGTTTTCCTGGTTATAACAGCAAAAATGCTTGACGCATGCCGATGTCCCCGTGCTCTGGATGCCTCGGATATATTCCGCTCCCAGCACCCCTGCCAGATACGGATCTTCCGATATGTATTCAAAATTGCGCCCGCACAGCGGCGTACGCTTGATATTCACACTCGGCCCCAGCAATACATCGATCCCTTCCGCAATGCAATCCTGTCCGATGCATTCGCCCATTTCAAACAATAGCTTCGGATCCCAGCTGCACGACATAAGACACATGTTCGGATAACAAACCCCGTGCTTTCTTACGCCGTGCGGCCCGTCACTCATCGTCACATACCGTGTACCGTATTTTTCCGCTATTTCATCGCCGCTTTTACCCGAAAGCAACTTGATCTTTTCTTTCCGAGTCAGCGCCTCTTGCGACAACATACTATATTTTTCTCCCGACTGATAATTTACGCAAGCCCCAATTCCGCCTTATATTGAATCAAAGTTTTCAGTTCCGCCAATGCCCGAACACCGACATATTCCGCATTCTCGATAAATTCCGCGGCGTACGGCGTTTTGGAGCCACTGTAATAAGCCGCATAATTTTGAAGGATCATGCTCTGCGGCGTCAGCAACGCCGATACCAGATGCCGATCGTACAGCGTGCGTTCACGCTCGCTGATCTCTTCGTCCGCCGCATTCACCGCAATCGCCTCTTTGATCACGCCTTCCGCCCGTGCCAAAAACTCGATCGGAAAGTATTCGGCATTCATCAGCGTCGATCCGTTGTCATCTCGGAACGGCACCCAGAAATCTTCGTAATCTGCCTGCAACATTGCAAAATGCTCGTCAAACAACTCGATCATTTCCGATACCGCTGCCGCTCCCTTCTCGCCGAAATAATGGAGCAAGAACTCGTCGATCAACGGCTGCACTTTATAATCCGGATTCCACAAAAGCCGCGATGCCACATAGGTGAACATATCCTGCTGCCAGCTTCCGTATCCGTGGTAGTTGCCCTGCATCATCATATATTTCACGCCGATATCCCTAAAATAATGCAGATTGTCCGACCACTGACGAATTCCAGGATAATAATTCAAATAGTTTCCGAAATTTGCTTCATACGTCCAGACCATGAAATTATCCGTGATATACGTCCATTGCGAGATCAGCTCCTGGTATTCTTCGCGTTGATTCGGATCGTTGACCGAATAGTACCAGTCCAGTTCGATCGGCGCAAGCCGCACAGAAATATTTTCTGCGGGTATGACGCGCTCATCCACTGCTTTCCAGCCGCCCTTTCCGTCCGATACCACCGGCGCATGCTTTGTATGCAGATACGCAAACGTCGCCAACGTGATCTCACGGTTTATATTGTTTTCCGCCATCCATTTTTCAATTTCCCGCGAAAGCATATTCATGAACAACATCAGAATTCCGCTCTGCCCGCCGTATTTTTCCGACATCATTACGGTTCGTTCCGTCTTGTCGTAAACTTCCCAGTCATTATACCCGAAGAAAAATACCGTGGCATCCGGATCGTCCAGTATAAACGCTTTCAACGATTCCAGCGCAACTTTCGCCACACTGATCTCCATCGATTCATCCAATTCGCCTTCATCGGTCAGACCATTTACAAGATTCGGCTGACAGATCGTTCCGGCACTGTCCCGAATTGTATTTCCGTTTTCATCCGCCGCAAAAAATTCCGGATGCGTATCATACCATTCCGCAGGGTTTACATAATAAAAAGCATTGTGAATGACATTGAACTCGGGATAGGTGGGAAACATCGCTTTCAGGTTGTCGTATTTCCCGCTCAGGCCGTTGAGCTGCGTGTACCAATCCGTCCTTCCGCCGTAAGTATCGGAAATCGGACGCTCCGGCGCATTGAAGCGAAGCCGCGTGTAAAAATCATCAAAATCCCGCATGCTGTACGAATAAAAATTCCGATACTCAAACGCAGGCGCTTCATGTATGTCCGTCTCGTACAAAGGCACTTCTTCCACTTCCGGAATATATGTCACATCCGTCGAAATAAACCGGATCCCGAGCATCTTTTCAAGAAAATCATAAACTCCGTAAATCGTTCCGCGGTCATTTGCGCCCAAAATATACAGGTTTGAATCGATGGTCTTGACCACAAAACCGTCTCTGTTCAATTCATCCCTGTCCGCAACGACGCCGGCACGCTCCGCAAGCTTTGTGTGCCCGATCGAGATATAATGCCCTTGCGGATCATACGATACCGTCGAATCGATGCTCAACGGAAGGTTTACCCCCGTCGATTCGCTCATAAAATTGACAAATTCCGTCGTCGCATACGATTCTGCCGCATTCGCTTGCGCCGAATACACCACGCGGTACTCCGTCTTTCCGTCCTTTGCAAGCGTATCGATCACTTTATCCTGATTGATACCGTCATCTACGGTCACCTCCTCCAACGGCGGCTCCGTATTCGAGGACGGATTTTTATTCCCGCAGCCGACCATGGCGATCAGCAGTATACCGCTCAATAAAACCGTTATAAATTTTTTCATCATTTCACCTCGATCCTGTACGTGACGCGCGTAATGTTTCCCGCTTCATCCGAAGCATAATACACAACCTTGTACGTACCGCGTAACGTAAAACGATACCTTGACCCCGCTTCCACGATCACGTTCCTTGCGTTCGGATCATAGATCATGATTCTCGTTTTAAGCTCGGATGTAAGATTATCCGTCGCCGTCATGGACGCAACCGTCAGATAATCACCCAGCAATGCCTCCGAAATCACTTCTCCGTTTACCGTGATCTCGGGCGCGATCTTATCCGGAACTTCTATATACAGTTCCTTCAATACCGTTCCGATCTGCGGCGACTGCGCCTGATACACCAATACATATCTGCCGTATTCTTCCAGCTTAAACGTAAACGGATCTTTCAGCTTCTCTCCGCTTAAAAGCGTCTTTCCGGAAGGAGATGTCAAAGAAACCTTCACGTCAAATGCCCCTGCGATCACGTCAAAAGCCTTCGCTGCGTAAACGGTATACGAACTTCCGAAATCGATTTTTACCGATTCTTTGTTCGTCGGCAGACTCACGACCGGCGCAATGATGTCCATTCCCGTCATCAGATACGCCATAAATCCTTCGTTGGATACTTCCAAAAACCGTATTTCGGCAGGCGTGGCATTGACTCCGCCGCTGACTTTCCCGACACCGTTCACTTCCACGCGGATCCGCACCCCGCCGCTCGTAAAGCCGCCGAATACATCCCCGTTCAGGCACGTCTTGATCGCAAAAATCTCGCGCTCGCTGACAGCCCGCTTAAAGCTCAGATTGTCACAATCGTACAGGAATGTGATCGGCGTTCCGGGCTTCGAAACCGAACCGTCCAGAATATAATAATCACCCGTTCCGTTCAGTTGCAGACGCACACTCGCAAGATCATAATCGGTGATCCGAACAAAAACTGAAATATTCTCGTTGTTCGCATCCGTCAGATAGATATCCAAGGATTCAAAATCATAATGCGGAACCGAGAACGAAAGTCTGAGATTGTTTTGCGATACGGCATTTTTCAGCTCAAAATATCCGTCCTTCGCAAACCGGAACCGCACTTCTTCCGAATCCGTTCCGGCCAATACCATCGTTCCGTCCGTATCGAAAAGCTCCTTGACGTTCTCCGCCGCGCTTTCAAGCGTCGAATCGGTTTTACTTACGGCAACCTTATACTCTTCACGCGCCATTTCCGCCCCGTTTACCTTCACAACATATTCGATTTGCAAAGATTCAACGTCCACGGGAACTATATAACTGTCTCCATTCAGCAACTCGCCGTTTACATAAATGGAAATTTCGATCTGCGCGCTGTCTTTTCCGTCAAAATCACTTAGAATCGGCTGCTCAAACAACAATTCCTGCCCCGGCTGCGCTACCGCATAGCGATAAGGCACGTTCATTTTTACTTCATTCGACGTCACTTCAATGGTGAACGTCTTTTCCGTAGTCTGGCCAAGCCAGTCTTTTACCGTAATTCGGATTTGTATGCTTCCGACATGATCGATATATATCTTTCCTGCCGCATCCGCAGTAACCTCCGCTCCGTTATACGTGATCGTCTTTTCAAGTGTGTACTTTCCGGACGCGCCCGTCACTTCAAAAGACGGCAACCGATAATATTCACCCGGCACAGGCGTATCCGTGCTTTGCATTTCTATGCCGATCTCGGGCGCCGTTCCGTATACCGTAAAGGAAAACCGCCTTTCCGCACCATTGCCCCGCACGTCCTTTGCCGAATAGACAAGTTCGTATTCTCCCGCGCTTTCCGGAGTGAAAACATTCCCTTCAAACGGCACTTCTTCCGCTCCGAAATAGATTTTGCGAACGACATTCGCCGAACCCGATATACTGTCAAACGCCCACGCTTCCGGAACAGAGTAAGGCATCCCGACCACTCCGTAAGGCATATTTGTAAAATATTCTTTGTCCATGTCGACTTCGATATACGGTGCAACGACGTCGTTCGTTACTGCCCCGCCGACACTTTGCCCCATGACTTCCGTCACAATGATCGCCGCACTGTCACCCGTGATCGTGCCAAATTCCAGGCTCATGGTCACTTCGCCCGTCGTAAACCCGTTCCAAGCATATTGCTCGCCGCCGCACCATACCGGATTATCAAAATCCATCAGCACCATCCGACCTTCTCCCACAGGCGTAAGATCGAGAATCATCTGCCGTTTTTCATAATCCATGGAAAATGAATAGGTTTCCAGCGGCTCGTCGCTCAATCCCATCATCGAATAGTGGTTCCGCATGATACCGCCGAAGAAATACTTGTCGCCGATCTTGACCGGCCCGTTCTCCCCTGTCAGGATATAATTTTCATTGTCGAAAGCATAATGCCGCTCGTTACGCGCCGCCGTCACAAATGTCAAATCATCATGGAACGGCGATCTCTTAAAGTAAATGGAAATTTCATTGTACGGATCATAAATATCCGTAAACTTGATCTCCAATGTCTCCATATAACCGATCTTTTCGGTCACATACGGGAAAAACGTGAGAATATTCTGGCTGCTGCTGATCTCATTCAGATTGATGGTCTGCGAATAGGTATACGTGGCGCCTAAACCCGTACCTTCCAGCAAAATTCCGTTTCCGGTGTGGGCGCATGTATTCGGCAGCGCCGTTTCCGCCACGGGTTCGTTCGCCATACGCCCCGCTGTAAAGAGATATTGATTGAACAGATCGCAAGGCACACGGTATTCTCTTTCCACCTTCTCTCCGCCGACCTGACCCGTTATTTTATAAACATATTCACCCAGTTCGTCCGCAACAAATGAGCCGCCGGAAATATCTTCTTCGCTGCCCGAAGGCGCATAAATTTTAAGTTCCGCTTCCGCTTTTTCCGCGCCCTTATAAAGTTCACACGCGTTCACCTGCACCATTCCGCCGAAGGGCAATGACGCAGGAGGCAAAAAGGCTACCACCGCCTTTTCCACAGCCGAAAATTTCAGCTCTCTGTTGGAAAAATATCCGAAATAATCGGTATATCCGTAAATCGCCGAATACGTTCCCGCTTCCATGGGCTGATAGACGAGATCTTCGCGGTCATTGTACTTTTGAAGGATCTTTCCGTCTTTTTCAATGTATACGGTATACGCACCGTTCTTTTCGATCTTTGAGGTGATCTCTGCTTTCGGAAGCGTTATATACTCGCCGACGCCGTATTCTTCCTGTAAAGAAGAAGAAAAACTGTAATTTACGGCAGGAAGCGTTGCGAAAACCTCTAAATATTTTTCGTTCATTCCGAACACAAGCGTATAGATCCCTGCGCGCACGGGGGTAAATCCTCCGTCCGTAATCTCCACGCTTCCGCCTCTGGGATCCGTTACCGTAACCCCTTCCTCATAGTCCTTGATTTCATAATGCTTATATTGAATGGCATAATCGTAAATTTCTTGTTTTTCTTCCGCTCTGACCGAAACCGCTGCCCCGATCAACACGAAAATTGCAAGGACCATGCTCATAAAAGCTGCGCCGATCGCAAGTAACTGTACGCGCTTACTGTTGCTTTTCATCCTTTCCTCCTTCACGCTTTGCCGCGTTCTTTTTTCTGATCACAAAAAAGACGCACGCACCTGCCGCCAATACCAAGACTCCGCCTCCGACGCTCAACCCGATGATCAGACCCGTTTGATCGCCGCCCTTTTGCGCCGAATCCACCGAAAAATCAAACGTCTCCCATACACGGTTTCCGCCCGCGTCCGTAACCGTTACCATCACGCGATATTCGCCGCCTTTTTCCAGCGTCAGCCTGCCCGATTCGATTTTTTCCGTGCAAAGCGCACCGTTTCGCGTCAGCTGGTACGTGACCGTCGCCCATTCAGCCGTGTTATCTTCGATCGCAGGTATCAGCGAGACCGTTTCCCCGAGATTATATGTATCATTCAATGTCAGCGAAAAAACGGGCTTCGTTGTATCCTGCACCGTCAGATCTTTATAGACGAAGGTTTCCACTCCGTTGTCGTTCATCTGATAGCGGATACAAAAATCACCTAAACTTTCCGGATAAAACGTTACGTTGCCATCCACCGAAAAAGGAGATGTAAACTCCGTATCCGATTTGGCAAAAACTTCCGCCTTATACGCCTGCCCTTCTTCCGTGCGGATGATCGGAATATACACCCCGTCCGGCGAATATTCTACCGTCAGTCTGTCCGATTCCTGCGCATCCGCTTTTATAACCGTGTTGCTGAACGGCAGACACACCCCCATCATAAGCGTCAAAAAGATACCTGCAAGCGCCAAAAAACCTTTTTTATTCATAACTCTCCTTATCATCCTTTCAATCCACCTACCATCAGTTTCGAGGTGATCAATTTTTGTGATGAAACGTATAAAATGACCGTCGGTATCATGCAAATAATGAACCCTGCCATGATCTGCGGCATCGACGCGCCGTAATTGGACGCGTCCAGCTGGAACAGATACATTCCGTAAGCGAGATTGGCATACGAAGGCAACCACATAATAAAGGAATTGTAATCGTTCCACGTACCCAGAAATCCGAGAAGAAAAATGGCCGAAAACGTAGGGATCATCATGGGCAGCATGATTTTGAACATGACTTTGTAGTGACCTGCGCCGTCGATAAACGCCGCTTCTGCATATTCCCAAGGCACGCCCTGGAACGCCGCATAATACAACAAAAACCACAGTCCCGAAAAACATACGCCGGGTGAGGTGATGATGTGCATAAACATACTGTCATAGATACCCAGTGCCTTTTTCACCACCATCTGCGAGGGCAACGCACCGATGATCGGTACGATCATCACAAAGATACCGATCATATAAATGACATTCTTGCCGATAAACTTATATTTTGCAATGACATACGCCGTGATCAACGTAAAAAATTGTGAGACAAACGCATTTCCCGCCGCCCAGATCACACTCGTGCCCAGCATATCCCATACGCGGAACAGCACTTCGCCCCGATCGGTCAGAATACGGATCTGCAACATCGGAAGAACAGTCAGAAAATTGCTGAATGTCCAATTTTGGGGCAATCGGAAAGAATTTTCAAAGTATTCCAAAGACGGCTTCATCGCCGTATATATCATCCAGATGAGCGGAATGAGAAGCGAAAACGTAAAGATAAACAAAAGTGCGATCGAAATATACTTCAAACAGACACTCATCACCTTATTTCCAAGCAATCGTAACAACATAGCTTTTCACCTCAATGATCCTGGCTCGGGCCGAATCTCTCCAACGCCCATTTCAAAAGAAAAGTAAGCGGTGCCATGATCGCCGTCATAAGAAGTCCGCCCGCCGCAAGATACGGATACAGGATCTGACTCTGACTTCCCGCAACCTCTACATAGTAATAATACCCCATCGTAAACGCCTGCTGCGGCGCATTGATCATAAAGAAGGCGACAAGCGGACCCGTCGATGTAAGCAAAGAACTGAATCCGGTGATCAGAAACGTCGTGATCGTAGGGAAAATCTGCGGCAATACCATGTAAAACAGTTCCTGTAATCCCATCTGGATCCCGTCGATCCTGCCGCTTTCCAAAACTTCGTCCGGTATCTGGTTCATCGCGTTCGGATACATGACAAGCGATGTCGTAAACGACATCCATACGCTGTAAAACACCACCGTGCCGAATGTATAATTCGTATCCGAAATCAGGTTCGGAAAACTTTTCCAGCCAAACAGCGTTTCAAACATCGTCGGAAGAGCACCTTCCACAAACTTCTTGAATACCAGGCAGACGATAAATTCAGAAATGATCGCCGGAAGCATAACTATGAAGCGCACTACCGTGCTTCCCCAGAACTTTCGAAACAGAAAATAACTGAAAATGATCTGAAAAGTCATTCCGATCAGAAGTCCTGCCAGATACAAAATAAAGGAGTTTTTCAAGGATATCGAAAGCAACGGACTGTCCGCAATGTTTTTTATGAAATCTCCGAAGTTTTTCAGCCCGACCCATCCGATCACTTCCCCTGTAAACGAACGTTCCTGAAACGCCATTATGATCGAGTTAAAATTGACATACACGAAAAAAACAAGAAACAACAACACCGGATATGCCAGGATCGACCACACAAATCCATATTTGATCAGAACTTTTTTCGTCAGCTTCGGACGCTTTTTTTGTATTTTCAGCCCCGCGCTTCTCTCTGTAAGCGTTTCGGTCTTATCGTTTTCGATGATCATATTCATTTCGTTAACCTATTTTCAATTCATTCATATATGTCGGCCAGTTTTTCTTGAAATGCTCTTCAAAACCTTTGAATACCGTCATTACAGGATCTGCGCTGATCGCCGGATCCAACGACGTTTCCGCGATCCGAAGCGCGCTCAACGGCATATTGTAAGACACCGCTCCGATCTTGGAATACCAGTTTACGGCATTCCCTTTCGAAGTTTTATAAGGCAGCGGCGACAGATACCGATCCAAAAGCGGACGCACGATCTTTATGTTTTCCGTATCGTGGTACATTTCCCAATAATTGCGGGCAAACGGAGTCATGGAATTCAACTGTTCATCCGTGAGCGTATAATTGTACGGCTGAATACCGCCCGTCAAAGCCGTAAAGTTGGATAAATGTTCGTCTTTCAGCGTGTACGAAAGGAAAATTTTTGTTTTTTCGAGTATGTCCGCGTTTTTATTTTTCGGAACGATGAAAGATCCCGCCGTACGCGATGCCACAACCGAGCCGTTGCCTTTTCCGTCCGCCCCTTTCTGTCCAGGGATCTCCGGATACAACATGAACCGATAATCTCTTTCTCCGTATGAAAAACCTTTTACATTGCTCGCTTCCAGATCTTTGAAGATCAGTTTGCGCGATTCGTTTTCCCACCAGACTCCGTCCACAAGTAATCCCACAAACGGTGCATCCGTGGAAGGCTTTGCCGTACCAAGTACAAATTTTGCCTGCGTTTCGGTGTGCGATACCGAAGATTCGTCCGTTACATCGTGTATAGCTTGTTTGTTGTTAAGATAAGTCTGCAAAAATTCCGTCGCCTTTTTGATACCCGTCATGCCGAATACTTTATACCCATCCTGCATGCTAATGGTCGTAGGAGCACTGTCCCCCTCAAACTGATAGGAACCCGAATAACTGAAAAACGTGTTCCATGCATCCACCCCGTCATACTGTGCAAAGATACCATTGAAAATATCCGTCGTGTAATCGAGCACCTGCCCGGAATAGATCACCGTGTTTCCGTATGCGTCCAATAGGCTGAACATTTTATTCCATTCATCTATTGTGATGGGCTGCCCGTCGTCATACGTTCCGTATTTTCCGTCCTTACCGGCACGCAGGATCACGTCCCCTTCTTTGTAATTGGTTCTGTTTTCCGACGATTTGAAAATAAGTTCCGTTCCGCTTTCGGTAAAGGTAATTTTCTGATTTTTCAGCGCCGTTTTTGTCGCCGAATCATTTGTCGCCTTGTACAAAAGCCCCATCTCTACAAATTTTCCGTGATCGTATATAAATCCCAGCACCGAATCCTCATAGGGAAGCATATAGATCCCTTCCCCGTCTTTGGAAGCGACCTTTTTCCACAAATCGAGATTTGTGACTTTGCTGGCGATCGTACGGTCATCCCCGTCTACTTTCATTTCAAGTATATCGCTCAGATCTTCCAGGTTGCCTTTGTAGATTTCCTGATGAAAATCGGCAACGCAGCTGATATAGGCATCCGCCTGCTGACCGAGCGCGATCAGGTTGGAGATCTCTTCCACCGTACGCTTACGGTCTTCAATTTCAACCGTATATTCGGGATAATCCGCTTCAAAATCTGCGATGACCGGATCAATCCAGTCCACCCCGAAACCGCCGTTATAGACGCTTATCAAGATCTCTTTTCCGTCTTTACGCGCCGGATTGATGAGCTGTCCGCAACCCGTAATGAAAAAAAGCGATCCGAGCAAAACCGATAACACCGAAATTATTTTTTTCATTCCCTATATCCTCCGTTCTAATTTATTTTCCGCCCGTTTTTTTAAGCAATATCAAAACGCCTTCTCCGGCAGAAATACGCTGTAAATACAATTCTTTACCCGTTCGAACTTCCTTTTTGCCACGATGGATCAACGTAAATTCATATTCACCGTCAAATTCAAGTTTCAGGTTCGCCGCCGTGATCACAGAATTGTTGACCGCGTAAAACACGCTTTCTCCGGCACGATCAAAACACCCGATCAAAAACTGCGACGTTGCTTCTGTTTTGCGAAGTTCTTTCCATTCTTTTGCCTCTATGTTCTTGCATTCCGACAGCTTGCCGCGGTATATCGTTTCGTTCCACGGGATTTTTTTCAATTCTTCTTCGGAAGGAAGCAACCCGCAATAGGCTCCGCTTACAATCAATTTTTCAAGTTTCGATTCCTGCAATATGTCCCCGCACGCCTGTACTTGCGGCAATATCGTTTTCAGATAATAATAAAACTTCGTCTTTTTGCCGTATCTGTCTATAACGCCGGCATCTGCGATCTGATCTTCCAGCCAGTCGTTGGGAAAACACGTGGGAAACAGCTGAATCCCCTTTGCCCCGTATGCAAGCGCCGCATTGACATAAAGATTCATCTCCGCATAGTCGGGAATCCGCGTATCCAGGCTCCCTTCCCACATTCCTCCGACCTGCATGAACGGCCAATACGGAATGCCGTATTCCCGTTCCGCCCAGGCGCAGATCTGCAACAATTCATACAACGCAATGTGAATGACGCTCTCCACTCCGCCCAACGATACATAAGGATAACTGTCATACGATATAAGGTCCGGTTGCACGATTTCCTTATACTTTTGCAAAAGATATACATACCGCGCACCGTTTCCGCGTTCCTCTTTCAGATTTTCATCCGTACTGTTCGGAACCCCGATCTGGCACGCCCCATACTGCAATTGCTTCGCTCCGGTATTGTTCGGCATCAGATTGACATAAAAAAGTTTGTCAGGACACTCGCTCTTGAACACTCTTTTCGCCGCCGCGATCCCTTCAAAACTATCCGTTCCCGGCTCGTCAAAAAACGAAATTCCCGCAAACGCCTTATATCCTTTATATTTTCGGATCCGCTGGCGAAAACGCTCGTCTAATTCGGTCCGCTCCCCTTCCGTCAGCTTTCGCCAATCTTTGTACTCACGATGCCCCAGCGATACGTATTCTTCCGCGATCAGATCGCGCACAAGATATTGCATGCCGACCTCTTCGCACAGCTTCAAAGCTTCAAAGGCGTACTTCTCGTTCGCGCCGCCGATGGCTTCGGCGTGACCGTAAACTACGGTCACACCGAGATCCGCCAGCATTTTATAATGCTCATACGTAACCTTCGAAGGATATTCCGTTCCGTTCAATTCCTTTTTCGGCTGCGGCGAACAATACGCCCCGATCGGAAATTTTCCCTTTGCTATCCCCGGTATGTTCAACGGATATTGATTCATAATAACTTTCCTTTTCTTCTCAGAAAACTTTATAATAAATGTTTGAAATATAGATCTGCGCGGGTTGCCCCTCTTCCCAAGGATACCCTTGGTTCGAATCGGTTATAATATTCAGCCGAATGTCGGCACCCGATACATTTTCCTGAATGTTGAATTCAATTTTCTGCCATTCTGCTTTGCCCTGAACCGGATATACCGTATCGCTTGTATATTGCTGCCCGTTATACCAGTAATTGCTGTAAATCCAGCTGGTTGCAGAATAGACGTTGAATCCCAACTGTACATTCGCGGGTACATAGATCCAGAACACGATCTGGTCGACGTTTGCAATATTCGTCGCTCCCATCTGCAAATTGAAGTTTCCTTTTTCTCCAAAGGTTTGATTCGTATTGTCCATCAACACCGAACCGAGTTCACCGTTATATGCCTTTGTATCTGTGTGTGTAAAGGTCGTACCCATACCCATGTCGAGCCCGTTGACAGACGCGGCATCCTGTCCGAACCCGATCAGTACATTCGAAGGCACGAGGCGGATGGTTGCGCTGGCAGAATCGAGTACAGACGCCCCGTCCGTATCCAGAACTTCCGCAGAATATGTATAGTCGCCGATCTTCGTGCAAGTGTATTTCCGATCCTGCCCGAGAACCTGCTTTTCACCGCCGCTCGCCTGAATGGAATAGCGAACCGTCTTTCCCTGCAATACTTCCGCAACAAGTGCTTCCGGCAATACCACTTCGCCCGTTTCAAAATTGTATTCGTACGACTTTTCCACCGGCAGCGTCACCGATCCCGCAACCTGAATCGTATATTCTTTTGTTTCGATCTCTATATCCCGCCAATAAGACGTGATGCGATAGGTGTATTCCCCTTCCTCTTTCGGTACAAATTTGAATTCCGCTGCATTCCAGCCCTCTTCTACCGGTGTTCCGTCTTTTGTTTCCAGCGCATATTCCGCATGAATACGGCCGTCTTGCTGCGCGATCTTCGGCAAAACAAGCTCCGCACCGACCAATCCGTTTTCCGTAAATCCATTTTCATCATAAATTACAGTCGTCGTTGTATGGTCTTGTTTCAAATAAATGTTGGATACGTATATACCGAAATCGCCTTCGCCGCTCCACTGCCAGTCGCTCGTTGTGAAACGGATCTGCGTTTCCGCACTGTTTGCCGTTTCACTTGTCATATTCACAAAGTTTCCGTCAAAACCAGGCACCAGCGTAATCTCCACTTTGTGCCAGCCCTTTTCCGCCGGAACTTTCGCAACGCCCGAAAGGATCCCCGCAGCTTCCACGCGCGGCGGAATCCAATATCCGCTGTTGGTGTAAATATAACTATCCAGTTCTACGCCCGTCGGGTTATATACGTAAATCACAAAAGCGGAACCCGCCGGAACCAAACCCGTCGATTTCAGGTTGATCGCAACATTTCCGCGATCCTGTTCCGTCTGGTTTTTTATGTAATAAGAGCCTTTGTCGCCTTCATAAGCCTGCTCTTCACTGTATGTGCCAAGATAATCGGGCTTTACGAAAACATTGTTCTTCTTTTCGTTCGCGTTCGTTACCCATGCGTATACATCGTCATATACCTTGAAATCAAACTCTTCCGAACCCGCGCTTTCCGTTCCGCGCTTCGCGTTGACCGTCAGCGTGAAGTCTGTTCCCAATCCAGGTATAAAAGACAATGTTTCCCCGTCATCCGTAAGCTCGCAAACCTTTCCCTGTCCGTCTTTCAAAACATATTCAAACGTGATATTCCGTTGGTTGGATAAAAGCTGTGCCTTCGGAATGGAAAGTTGATTTGCATACCCCATATCCGCAAGATCGATCGCAAAATCTGCCGGCTGCGCGTCCGTCAGATTCCAAGCCATTTCGCCATACCCCGCCGACGTAGCCAAAAATACCGTGTGTTTTCCAAGCTCCTGCTGCAACACAAACTCCGAAGAAAACGCCAAATATCCGCCCGCAAACGTGTATTCGCCCGCCTGCATCGGCTCATTGTCAAACTTGATCGCGATCAGTTCCACATTTCCGAGGTTTTTCGATACATCAATATCCAAAAGATCGATCGCAAACTCCTCGTATTGCGGCTTATCCGCATCCGATACGGTCACTTCCCGCTCATATTCCTTTGTGTTGCCGACTTTATCCGTCGCCGTATACTTCACGGTGTGATTTCCGTATTCTATGTAACCGCCGGCGCCTGCCGCGATTTTCTGCGTCACTTTGATCTCCAATACATTTCCGAACGTGTCTTTTGCCGTAACACCGCTCTTTAAGCCGGATTCCGTCTGCGCTTCGGCATATGTAATGGTCGATGACGTTACCGTAAATTCAGGCATTCCGTAAATATAAACGTTCGCCGTCTGTTTATAATTTTCAATGCTGTACGTGATTTCATATTTCCCCGCCGTGCCGAATTTTACAGCCGACGCGTCTACTTGAAATTCCGCTTCTTTGAGATCTTTGAATCCCGTCACACCTTCCGAAAAATCATATTCCGTTGCGCTTTGCGATAAATGGATATCTTCTATGCCTTCAAACGAATATACGCTTTTCGGATCCTCTGAACAGGCGACAAAAACACATAACATCGCCGCCAGCATAAAAGCAAATATCAAAAATGCTTTTATTGATTTTTTTTCTTTCATAGGTTTAATCCCCTCTCGAAAAAAATATTTTTTGCCCAAGAATCGATTCTCGTGCATTTTGATTCATTATACAATAAAAAAACTGCCCTATCTACTCAAAAGTAATCGGGCAGTTCTCAAAAATGATAAACATATTTTTTATTTATTTTCAAAAACCATATTTTTCCAATTAATTTCGCTCTGTTTTTTTAGAATGTAGCCGTTTTCAAATGATTTTTTCCTTCATTTGCCTTTTTTAAGATTTTCGTACAATCTCAAAAATAATAGTTACATTTCTTTTGCGGTTCCCGACGAAATGAGCTTTGCCCGCTCTGCCGTAGGCAATTCACCGTACCTGCGCTTATAACTTCGATAAAACGTCGCCACGCTGTTGAATCCGCATTCTTCCACCAGTTGCAATAACTGCCAATCCGCATACCGCGGATCATTCATCATCCGACGCACCATGTCCGCCCGCACATCGTTGACAAACACACGAAAATCCACGCGCACTTTTTGCTGAAATAACTTCGATATCGTTACCTTTGAATAGGAAAAATGCCGCGCCACATTTTCTATCGTCAGATCCTCTTTATACTTTTCATAAATATAATCGAGGATCTTGTTCAGAAGCTTTGTCGAAGTATCCCTTTCCTTGAATTGATAATTACGGATGAGAAAACTGTATAATTTGTCTGCAAAAATTTTATTTTCCAAAAAATAATTTTGGCTCTGCGTCTCGTAAAACTCTTCCATTAAAGTATATATCTTAGCATTCACCTCTTTTGTCCGCAATACATGGTCAAAAGATACCTGCCCGAATTCCGTAACAAAATCAGAGGAATAAATTTCACTTATGATCGCGATCACGACGTCACATTCGCCCGTTTCTATGTACTGATGCAATTCTCCCGGGTTGATAAAGAGAATGTCCCCTGCCCCGACGGATACCCGTTCGCCGTTGATGACCGCCTCAAATTGGCCTGACTTTACAAAACAGATCTCCGTCGCATAATGAAAATGCGGATAATAATTTTTCACCGGATGTTTTTTGATCTCAAACAGCTGCTCCCCGTCCCGAAATTTTTCATACAATACGCCAGGAATGCACTCGTACATATTTCCCCTTCCTCTTCTTTGATTGGCTTTTATTATACCCGTTTCCTTTTTTTCTGTCAATAGCATTCAAAACAGATATTTTTTTGCTCATAAAAAATATAAATTTTTTCCGTCCGTGGACAACCGTTGCCTTTTGTGTTATCATGTAATTGTTATATTTGCGCGATTTTTTTAACAAAATTTGGAGTTAAACCATGAAACATCTGCTTGTTCCCTATCCCGCTCTTCTCCTCGACAAAAAAGGAACCTTTGACAAAACGCTTTTTCTTGACGATCCGCGCTTTTTTGCCTGCAATCTTTTTCCGAAAACCGGCGATTCCGCTGTCCGACTCATTGACGATCCGTCTTTGCCGGATCAAAAATATATCCTTGAAATTTCTTCGGACGGCGTTTCCATTCGCGCCGCTTCCGAAACCGCTCTGCAATACGGACTTGTTACCTTAAAACAGCTGGTCAATCAGTACAAAGAACATCTGCCCTGCCTTACCATCGAAGACCAACCATTAAACCGCCACAGAGCCGTTCAGATCTGTACCGGCCAACTGAACGTAGATTACCGCAAAGACTGGTTTTTTACTTTCGTTCAGGACATTGCCATGCTCAAAGCAACCCACCTTTACCTCTATTTTGAAATGGATTATCCCTTTTCCTGCCTCCCTCATTACCGAAGAAAAGGGCAGATCACAACGGAAGATCTTCGCGAACTCATCCGATTTGCGCAGATTTATAAAATCACCGTGGTGCCCTGCATCAATGTTCTCGGCCATTGCGGAGATTTTTTATCCTATCAGATTCACAACGACCTCAAAGAATACGATGCCGATTCCCAGAACCCCCTGTACAGTTTTTCTTCTTCCCTGTGCATTCATTCCCAAAAAGTACGTTCGCTCGTTGAAAACATGATCAACGAAATCTGTGACCTGTTCCCTTCCGACATCATCCACGTCGGCGGAGATGAAGTGGATATGATCGGAAAATGTCCGCAATGCAAAACCGAATTTGAAAAACTCGGAAAAAACGGGATCTATTTGCAATATTTTTTGTTTATCAATTCGATTTTAAAAAGCCGCGGCCGCAAAATGGGGCTTTGGTCCGACGAAGTTCTGATCATGGAACCTGATTCCAGCTTCTGGTGTTATCGGAAAGAACAATGCGATCCTTCCAAGCGCAGCCAGGATTTTGCCTTTCTCGATCAGATGCGGGACAACGTCATCTTCTATGATTGGTTTTATAACGGAGAAAGTAAAATTTCTCAAAAGTTTTTTGCCGATAACAACCTTCCGTTTATCGCCTGCGCATCTACGCTCAGCTGCTATGTTTCTTCCTGTATCCCCGCGCAGGGATTTACCCAACACGCGCTTTACTCCAACGCCGAAAAAAAAGGCGCCATCGGCATGCTCACGACCGACTGGATCAACCAGACTTGTTCCCATGCCGAACTGCATACCTTTTCCCTTGCCGCAGGCCTTGCCCTGAATTGGTGCGGTTGCGGTGATTCTTTTTGCAAAAATTCTACCCTTCAAGAGTTTCTGAAAGCTTTTTCTTTTCAAAAGTTCCGCATTTCAGACGATTCCCTTTCGGAATATCTTTTCTATGCGGGCGATTTCCGCTCCGAACTTCTCAGCCTTTTCCCGCCTGAATTGCGCGGAGTTACCCTTCGAAAATGTGTATTCGCCACGGCCAACCCTCTCAACTTTTCTATGCTCTATTCTCATTGTCTTTCGGGCGAAAACATCAAAAAATACCGCGATTGCGTTCAACATCTTCAAAAACTTTTTTCTGAAATCGACCTGAAAAATCAAAACAAATTTTTCTTTATTTATAAACTTCCGCTCATTGTGCACCGCGTACTCTGTTTACGCTACGAAAAATTTGACCGCGCATTCCAAAAATATGATCTTGCCGCGAAAATACAGTTCAGCGATCCAAAACAATTTCAAAAGTTGTTATCGGACGCAGCCGATCTTATCCGCTCTCACAAAGAAGACAACCTCGAAGCTTTGCAATTTGCACAAGATTGTTCCGAGATTTTCGGGCTTGAAAACTCACCCGTACTTCGGATGCGCGAAACGATCTCGAATATCGACAGACTCGCAGATTTTATCCTCTCTCTTCGCGACGGGCACCGCCTTTTGCCTGCCATCCACAGAATTGCAAGATTTTTGTTTTCAAGACCGCAGACTTATTACTGGGAGTGCGGCAGCTATGACTGGATGAAGGAAAACCAAGACTTTGTTTCGTTTGATGAGGATAATGACCCTGCCGTCGCTGTTTTACAAACCTTTGCTTCAAAACTCGATGACACTTCCGATCAGAACTGACAAATCCTTAAAACTTTTTACAATATAAAAAAACGGCGGAGGAGCTTGCAATTATTTGCAAGCTCCTCCGCCGTTTTTATATCTTTTTTCGTTTTCTATTCAAAAAATATTTTCTTATCTTTTAACCTTCTTCCCCTTTTATAAGTTTCGATAAAAATATTTGGGCGCTTTCAAAATCGATTTCGTTTTCAAAAGAAAATATCGTACTTTTAAGTGCTTTTCCCTGAAACTGCGTAACACCTCTCGAATCTCTGCCCGCCCATTCATGTTTGACAGACGTGCCTTCCAGTATCTGACGGTTATACATCGAACAAAGCCGCGTATGAATTTTTCCCTGCAAATCGATTGCGACAAGAAAAATAAGATATACGCTCTTTTCCTCTGCCAAAAACGAAAGAACTTTATCGACATTGTAACCTTTCGGGTTGCTTTTTAAGAATAACACCTTTGTTTTGATATCTGTTTCCGTTTTAAAATGTTCAAAATTTCGCTTGTAATCGCCCAGTTTGTCGGCAGTAAAAATTTTCGGCGGCATCTTTTTTCCATGCAGGCATCGGATCAAAAGCTCCTTTGCTTCCCCTTCGCCCGTGATCAGAAATTCAATAAATCTTCCGCGAAGATTGACATTATCGATCGATGCAGCCAACAAAATCTCTTCCTCTACGGCTTTGACTCTTTCCTTTAAGTCCGCATCCAGAACCCGATATTCTTCCGATCCCATAAACGCGATCGCCCGATTTATCGATCCGTTTATACATTCTATCTCTTCTTCGCTCGGGATAAACTTTTTCCCTTTCGGTTCGATCTGGCTTGTAGCTTCCACTAAACGCGCAAGATTTTCAGAAAATGTATGCTTTTGATGCAACGCAAATAGAGCCTCAAAATTTTCCGGCGTGTTCTGGATACCTCCCGATTCTCTCATGATATTATTGCTGTTGAAGCTTCCTCGGATTTTGTCTGTCCTTAAATTCTGAGATGTCTGGCTGATTTTTTTCAGAAAAGTACTGTTTGCCAGCATCAAATAATTTTTATAGGGCGTTACAAGACAGATGATCATCGGCAGCATGTCATACATTGTCAGCGCGGACAAAGATAAAACCGTATTGGAACAATATCTCTTTTCCGACCTGCAAAATCGGATCGCAAACCATTCGTTAAAAAAAACGCTTCTGTTTTTCTCCAGCCGAAATTGATTCTGCACCAGCTTTGACAAAATCCCCTTATCCCGGATGCCGTCCTTCTCTTGGATAAAACGAACCAACTTTTCGATGATTTCGGCATTATACATAGTTTTCCCCTAAAACTTTTTCTTTTGCGCTATTTCGTTTTGTTCTTTTGTTCCGAAAAAGAATTCCTTTCCCAGAACACTCCGTTTACATACCCTTGTATTTCAGGATTTTCTTCCGCCATGCTCAGCCTTTGTTCCGTCCATAAGCAATACCGGGCTTCCTTTTCAATGCCTATATATCGTCTGTTCAGTTTCTTGGCAACCACGCTCGTCGTACCGGAACCCAGAAACGGATCCAAAACCACATCCCCTTCATTGGAACTTGCAAGCATGATCTTCGCGATCAGCTTTTCGGACTTTTGCGTCGGATGATCGGTATTTTCTGCCATCGACCAGAACGGGATCGTGATATCATCCCAAAAATTGGAAGGGCAGGTGTCCCGATAATTTCCTTGTTTTGTTTCCTTCCAATCTTTCGGCTGTCCGTCGACACGATAAGGAGCGATCACTTTTTTCCTGATTTTTACCGCATTCAGATTGAACGTATATTCGTTGCCCTTGGTCGCAAACCATATATCTTCCATACCGTTTTTCCAGTTGGCCTGGGCACCGCGCCCCTTTTCTCTCTGCCATGTGATCCGGTTCCTGATCTGAAAATATTCTTCCAGCACCCTTCCTATGATTAAGCTTGTCGCCCAGTCACAGCACACGTAAATCGAACCGCTCTTTTTCAAAAGCGGCGCTACCTGATCCAACCAACGGCGAGTATAATTTTCATAATCCGTTTCCTTTTGCTTTGAAAAAATCGTTCCGTTAAAAGATTTCGTTAAATTATACGGAGGGTCTGCTATGATCAGGTCGATACTTTCTTTCGGAAGCATCGAACACACCGAAAACATATCGCCCCATATGGTTTTGTCCGTCACATTCGCTAAATCGATTTGAGGCACTTTAACCTGAATGCAACGATCCAAATATTGCTTTCCTTCCTCCAAAGTCGTATGAATGGTCTTATTTCTTCCTTGTTGTTTTTTTGAAGATTCTGCCCCGTCTTTTTTGTTCATCTTATCTTTCATATCATCGCATCCTTGCTTTCATGTCCGCTGCTTTTTTCTGTCAATTTCAAATTTTGTTTTAAAGAGTATACCATATTTCCAAGAAAAAAACAAGTTCATAAATCAAAATTTGCACCCTTTCGCTCGCTTTGAAAACGTAACCTTTTTCTTTGAACGCAAACAGAAAAAGCCCGGACCTTTTTTAGAAACGACCCGGGCTTTTTTTCGTTACAAAAAATTCAGTTTTTGTTTATCAAACATAAAGAGATTTCAAATCGATTTTTATACTTATAGATTTTAAATTACCGCTTTTTTTACTTGCCGCTGTCTCCATAATTGGACAAAACGCGCGCACTCGGATCGTCGACATTGCACCCTTCCCAATTTTTGTTCGGCATCCAAAAATCTTTGATCATTTCTGCTTGCCCGGGATAGAATTTTTCAAATATTTCTCGGTACAGCAAACTCTCTTTTGTAAACGGTTTTGCATGATACGAATATTTTTTCGCCTCGCTTTCCCAATCGGGACCGTACTTCGTTTCCGCATAAAGTTTCAGATCATTGACCATCGAATGCCCGACCGCATCCGAAAATGCCGCCTTCTCACGATACAAGATATTGCGCGGAAGCCAATCCCCTTCAAAGGCACGGCGCAATAAGTATTTTCCCTTTCCGTATTTATTCATTTTCAGTTCAGGATCGATGCTCATTACGTACTTCACAAAATCAAGATCCCCAAACGGTACCCGCGCTTCCATCGAATGCACGGAAATACATCGATCCGCCCGCAAAACGTCATACATATGCAGTTCGCGAATACGTTTTTTTGATTCTTTTTGAAATTCTTCCGCACTCGGTGCAAAATCGGTGTATTTGTACCCGAATAATTCGTCAGAAATTTCCCCCGTCAAAAGTACCCGAACATTGCTCGTTCTATGAATTTCACGGCATAAAAGATACATTCCTATCGATGCCCGGATCGTAGTTATATCATACGTTCCCAAAGCATAAATCACCTCTTCCAGCGCCCCGATAACATCATCGCGGGTTATGATGATTTCCCTATGTTCGGAATGAATATATTCCGCCACTTCACGGGCATATTTCAAATCGATCGCATCCTGATCCATGCCGATGGCAAACGTGCGTATCGGCTTATTCATTGCCCTCGCCCCGATCGCACATACCAGCGAACTGTCTAAACCGCCCGAAAGCAAAAAACCGACCGGAGCATCGCTGTCCAGACGCTTTTCGACGCCCGCTATCAACTTTTTTCGGATATTTTCGCAGATTTCGCTTAAATCCCCTTTTTGATAAGCTTGCACCGCCGCAATATCGCAATACGTATGAAATTTGCCTTTATAATAATATTTCCCCGGCGGAAAAGGCGATATTTTCCCCGCCACAAAACCTTCCAGATTTTTTGGTTCGCTCGCAAATACGATCGCACCGTCTTCCAAATATCCGTAATACAGCGGACGTATACCGATCGGATCCCGCGCGGCAATGTATTCACCCGTTTCTCCGTCGTACAATGCAAGGGCAAATTCGGCATCTAACATCGAAAACATTTTTAATCCGTATTCAGCATACATCGGAAGCAGGATTTCACAGTCACTGTCTGAATGAAAGTGGTATCCTTTTGCCTGCAATTGCTTTTTTAGTTTCCGAAAACCGTATATTTCACCGTTGCACACCAGCATGCTGTTCCCGACCCAGAACGGCTGCATTCCCTCGGCATTCAATCCCATGATGGCAAGCCGATGAAATCCCATGTATCCGCTCGGCGTTTCATCGATGGCTGTCATGTCCGGACCGCGCGAGATGGTTTTATAAAAACATTCATTCATTTTTGCTTTATCGATTCGTTTGGTGGTACAACAAAATATAGAACACATAATTGTTTCCTCTCTTTACGAAAATACTTTCGCAAACTTTTCCATGGCTTTTTGTACCGTCTTTCTGTCTGCAAAAGCCGTCAAGCGGAAAAATCCTTCGCCGTTTTGCCCGAATCCGCCGCCGGGCGTTCCCACTACTCCGGTTTTTTCCAGTAATTCATCAAAAAACAGAAAGCTATCCGAAAAATTCGGACATTTCAGCCAGACATACGGGGAATTTTCTCCGCCCGTATACCATATCCCTAACTTGCGCAACGCTTCACAGATGATCTTTGCATTCTTTCGATAAACGAGCAGATTTTTTGCGATTTGCTTCAATCCCTCGTCCGAAAACGCGGCTTCCGCCCCGCGCTGAACAATATAACTAACACCGTTAAACTTTGTTGTCTGCCGCCGCAACCACATATTCCTGAGCGATACGCCTTTCCGCTTCAACGCAAACGGAACAACCGTATATCCGCAACGCAAACCCGTAAATCCCGCCGTTTTGGAAAAAGAACAAAACTCGATGGCGCATTCTTTTGCCCCTTCGACAAGATAAATGCTGCGCGCAATCCCTTTTTCTTCTACAAAACTTTCATACGCCGCATCATATAAAATGACTGCATCCCTTTCCCGCGCATAACGTACCCATTCTTTTAGTTGCTCTGTACTGTACGCCGCTCCGGTTGGGTTGTTCGGCGAACACAGATAAATGATGTCTGCGTCTGTTTTTTCGGACGGCATAGGCAAAAATCCGTTGCTTTGCGTTGCCGCTATATAAATGATCTTCCTGCCCGCCATTTTGTTCGTATCCGCATATACCGGATAGACCGGATCGGGTATCAGCACAGTGTTGTCCTTATCAAACAGGTCGAGAATGTTTCCTAAATCACTTTTGGCTCCGTCGCTTACAAAAATTTCGTCCGCATCTACATAAACTCCGAAGGAACGGTAATAATTGCAAATTCTTTCCCGCAAAAACATATAGCCTTGCTCGGGACCATAGCCTCGGAATGTTTCTGCTTTTCCCATTTCTTCCACGGCAGAACGCATTGCTTCGATCACCGCCGGTGCAAGCGGCAACGTTACGTCGCCGATCCCCATTTTCAGAACCTCGCGGTCGGGATATTTTTCCGAAAAGGATTTTACTTTGCGCGCGATCTCCGAAAACAAATAATTTTCCTGTAACAGGGTATAGTTTTCATTGATTTTCATTCTGATTTTCCTCCTGTTCGGCATATCTTTCAGCCGCCTTTACAAACTCGAAAAACAACGGATGCGCTGCGTTCGGACGGGATTTGAATTCCGGATGAAATTGCACGCCCACAAAGAAAAGCTTATCCGGCAACTCAACCGCCTCCACCAACGATTCATCCGGTGACAGCCCCGAAAGCACCATGCCCGCAATTTTGAACTGTTCCCGATACTGATTGTTGAATTCAAAACGATGGCGATGCCTCTCAAAAACAAGTTCCTTTCCATACGCGGAAAACATTTGTGTTCCCCTTTGAATTTTGCAAGGATATGCGCCAAGACGCATCGTTCCGCCCATTTTTACACCGCGCTGATCGGGCATGATGTCTATCACGTTGTTCGCGCCGTCCGGCGAAAACTCGGAAGAGCCGGCATCTTCGATCCCCAAAACATCTCTAGCAAACTCGATCACAACGATCTGCATCCCAAGACAAATCCCCAAAAATGGAATGTTTTGCTCCCGCGCAAACTTCGCCGCCAGAATTTTTCCGTCGATCCCCCTCCCGCCGAATCCGCCCGGGATAAGAATACCGTTTACGCCTTTCAAAGTGTCTTGGATATTTTCAACTGTTAATTTTTCGCTGTCTACCCATCGGATTTCCACCTTTGCACCGTTTTCAAATCCCGCATGCGTCAGCGCCTCCGCGACCGACAGATACGCGTCGTGCAGCTGCACATACTTGCCGACCAACGCAATGCAAACTTTTTTGGTGCAATTTTTTGCACGCCGCAACATAGCTTCCCAATCCCGCATATCGATCGTATTCGGCGAAAGTTTCAATTTCCTGCATACGATCGGCGAAAAATTTTCCTTTTCTAACATGACCGGCGCTTCATACAGAATCGATAACGTACGGTTTTCGATCACACAGTCTCTCTCCACGTTGCAAAACATTGCAATTTTTGCTTTGATTTCTTCGGGAAGCGGCGCATCCACCCGCGCTACAATGACGTCGGGAGCAATCCCCATGCCTTGCAATTCTTTGACGGAATGCTGCGTCGGCTTTGATTTGAATTCACAGGAACCCGATATATACGGAACAAGCGTTACGTGTATAAAACAGCAGTTTTCCCTTCCTTGTTCCATCGATACCTGCCGTATCGCTTCGATAAAAGGCTGGCTTTCAATATCTCCGATCGTTCCGCCGATCTCCGTGATGACAATGTCTGCATTGCTCTGCGCTCCGACATTGTATATAAACGATTTGATCTCGTTTGTAATATGCGGTATGACCTGTACCGTCTGTCCGAGATACTCCCCCTTGCGTTCCTTGTTCAGAACATTCCAGTATACCCTTCCTGTCGTAAGGTTGCTGTACTTATTCAGATTTTCATCGATAAAACGCTCATAATGTCCCAGATCGAGGTCCGTTTCCGCTCCGTCCTCGGTTACGAACACTTCACCGTGCTGATACGGACTCATCGTTCCGGGATCGATATTGATGTACGGATCCAATTTTTGCGAAGCGACTTTGTAGCCGCGCGCTTTCAGCAATCTTCCGAGACTTGCCGCCGTTATTCCCTTTCCCAGCCCCGAAACAACGCCGCCCGTTACAAATATATACTTCATTGCCAATCCTCCCGCGCCCAAACGCTTTTTCCTTTCTGTCGATCGTTCGACTGTGCCCGTCATTCCGATCGGGTCGCCCCGATCTTTTGCTCAAATTTGTTTTTGCCCGCATCTTTTGATACCCGAACAGGATTTTTTCCGTCAAAACACGCTTTACAAAACCCAAACCCTTGCGGCAATGCCACCAGCTGATCCAGCTTCCGGATCGGAAAAAATCCGACCGAATCGGCTCCGATAATTTTTGCTATTTCCGTAACCGAATGCCCGCACGCAATCAGATTTTCTTTTGAATCGATATCCGTTCCGAAATGGCACGGATATAAAAACGGCGGCGCGGATACGCGCAAATGAACTTCCTTTGCCCCCGCATCCCGCAGCATTTTAACGATTCTTCGGCTCGTCGTACCGCGCACGATCGAATCGTCGATCAACACCACGCGTTTCCCGTTGACAACACTCCTGACCGGATTTAATTTGATCCGTACCCCGTTCCTTCTCTGATCATCGGAAGGCGCAATAAACGTTCTTCCTATGTACTTGTTCTTTACAAATCCCATATCGAATGGTATTTTTGCAAATTCTGCATACCCGATCGCCGCATCGATGCCCGAATCGGGAACTCCGATCACCACATCTGCTTCCACAGGATACGTCTGCGCCAAGATCCTCCCCGCCTTTTTCCGTGCGTCGTGCACCCATGTTCCGTCTATGCACGAATCGGGGCGCGCAAAATAAATATATTCGAAGATACAGACCGAAGGCTTTCTTTTGTTGCAATGCGTGCGCAACGATCGCACCCCGTCTTTATCGAAAACAAGAATCTCCCCTGCATCCAGATCCCGTATAAATTTTGCTCCCACCGCATCCAGCACACAGCTTTCCGATGCTATTACATAAGAACCGTCTTCCGTTTTTCCGTAACATAAAGGACGAAATGCGTTCGGATCACGCACGGCGATCAACTTTGTCGGCGACATTATGATCATGGAATACGCGCCGCGCAAATGCGGGATCGTACGCTCAATCGCCTCCTCAATGGACGGACTTTGCAGGCGTTCTTTCGTGATCAGATACGCGATCACTTCCGAATCGCTCGTCGTATGGAAAATAGCGCCCTTCGATTCGAGTTTCGACCTTAAATTTGAAGCATTGGAAAGGTTGCCGTTATGTACAAGCGCCATTTTGCCTTTCTTATGATTGACGACGATCGGCTGCGCATTTCTCGGATCGTTTGCACCCGTCGTACCATAACGCACATGCCCGACCGCCATGTTTCCGAATCCCATTTCTTTACGAACTCCGGGCGTAAAAACTTCACTGACCAGTCCCGCCTGTTTATGACAGTGCAAATACCCGTCGTCACCTACGGCGATCCCGCAACATTCCTGACCGCGATGCTGCAACGCATACAGCCCGTAATACGCCTGCGAAACGACATCCTGCCTTTCCCTGCAATAAATACCGAATACGCCGCACTCTTCATGAATCTCATCCATAACTGTTTTCCTCTGACCTTTTATTCAAAGCCGGATCTATATTTCAATTTCTCCTGAAAAAACCGTTTTTGCCTCTCCCGTCAAATAGATCGTGTCCCCGACGTTGACGGTCAGCTCTCCGCCGCGCAATTGCACCAGAATATCTTCGTTCCGCGGAAATACCCCTCTCTCTACCGCCGCAACGGCCGCGGCACAGGCACCCGTTCCGCAGGCAAGCGTTTCTCCGCTGCCTCGCTCCCATACGCGCATTTTTAACGCCCGTTCGCCGATTTTCTTTACAAATTCCGTATTGATCCGTTCGGGAAAAATCTGATCGTTTTCAAACAACGGACCGATTTTTTCTATATCGATCGTATCCGGATCGGTAAAAACAACACAATGCGGATTTCCCATGGATACACAGGTGATGCGGCGCATTTTTCCCGCGATCGATACAGGTTGATCCACGATCCGCTCCAATGCCGTGCGTACGGGGATATCCTCCGCTTTCAGCGAATATTTTCCCATATCGACCCGCACTGTTCCTTTTTCGGGAAAAAGTTTTAATTGCTTTATGCCGCTCAGCGTTTCGACCTGTATGTCCGTTTTGGAAACATACCCGTGATCGTATAAATATTTTCCGACACAACGGATCGCATTGCCACACATTTTTCCTTCACTTCCGTCCGCATTGAACATACGCATTTTTGCATCCGCCGCCCGGCTTTTACAGATCAGAACGATCCCGTCGCCCCCGATCCCTTTGTGCCGATCGGAAAGTTTTACTGCTAATTTTTCCGGTTCGCAAAGGTCTTCGCGTAAACAATCAAAATAAATATAATCGTTTCCCGCTCCCTCCATTTTCGTAAACTTCTGCAGCATCTCTCCCTCCTACGATTCGTATGTTTTTAATATCTCCGTAGCTATTTCACGCCGGCTCACCCGCCGATCCATGGCCTGCTTTTCAATAAAACGATGCGATTCTTTTTCCGTCATCCCCAGATACCATATCAAAGCACATTTTGCACGGTCGATCAGTTTCATATCGCTCAACGCAATTTTCAGTTTCTCATTTTCTTCGTTCAGCCTGCGCACACACTCGTTCATTTCTATCGAAGTTCGAAGTGCCTGCAATAACCCCTCCGGCCTGATCGGTAAAGTAAAAACTACTGCACCCGTACCCGATAAAAGCATCTCCGCCTGCTCTTTTTCTTCCGGTTTCGCAATGACGACCACCGCTATGTGCAGTTTCATTGCCGCGTTTGCCGATTCTGCCCATTCGCTGATCGGCAGCAGCCCGAATATCACCGCCTTTATTTCCGTTTGCTCGGAAAAATCTGCGACGCTGTCCACCGATGAAACCGAAAAGCCGTTCTCATTCAGATAATCTGATAACTTTTTTTCCGCCGTTCGACCGGCACACCTCACCGCAACTTTTTGCATATTCCCTCCGCCTTCTAATTCACGGTATACATTTGCTTATACGGGTTTTCACTGTTCGGAATCAACCGAAAATAAGATGAATTTAAAAATTCCGATTCCTGTTCCTTGAACAGTTCACACCATTTCTGTACTAAACTCTTTACTTTTCCTTCCGGCAAAGATTCCAGCCTTTCCGCCTTCACCTGCGCCGGAAGCAGTTTGGGCAACGCATTGCACCGAAGGTATATTTCTCCGCCGTGCATACCGGTTCCGCAAAAGTTCCCGACCGGAGACCCTTTTACATCTTTACCCAATATAATCAGGATCCCTCCCGCCTGATATTCGCCTAAAAAACTGCCCGCACGGCCTCCCACAACGATCGCAGGCTTATGCTCTTTATACGCTTTCATATGGATCCCGCAACGGTATCCCACATCCCCGCGCACAAAAATTTCTCCGCCGCGCATGGCATAACCCGTGGCATCGCCCGCGTTTCCGCATACTACGATCTCTCCGCCGTTCATGGTATCTCCCGTCGCTTCTTGCGCGTTGCCGCGCAAAAGAATTTTTGCTCCGTTCAGATACGCCCCCAAAGCATTGCCCGGCGTTCCTTCTATGGCCAGACTTTTTTTCGATAGCCCCGCCGCTATATACCGCTGCCCTACACAATTTTTGATCAAAATCTCTGAATCTTCGCACGCGCGAACTTCGCTGTTCAACGCGGCAAATGTTTTTCCTTCCGCTTCGATTACCATTGGATACTCCCGCGGCGCAATCATACGCACCCTGTTTTTTTCATTTTTTATATTGATTCACCTGCATATCGGATGCCTAAAACTTTTAACTCGGTATCCGTAAGCCCGATTCCGCGAAGCATGAGCCGATTGCCGCGCAACGCTTCGATCGAATTGATGCCCATTCCGCCCATCATTTCCTGTATTTCCCGATCCCATGCCGTAACCAGATTCACCAAATTCTTGGACGCCGTTTCCGGATTCAACCGCTTTACGAGATCAGGACGCTGCGTTGCGATCCCCCAGTTGCATTTCCCCTGTTGACAGGCTCGGCAAAGATGACAACCCATCGCCAACAATGCCGCCGTGCCGATATAACACGCATCCGCTCCCAACGCGATCGCTTTCACCACATCCGATGAAGACCGCACCGAGCCGCTCGCAACAATGGAAATTTCATCCCTGATCCCTTCTTCCCTCAATCGCTGATCAACTGCCGCCAAAGCCAGTTCAATGGGTATCCCGACGTTGTCCCGAATCCTCGTCGGGGCCGCACCCGTTCCGCCACAATACCCGTCGATCGCAATTATATCCGCACCGCTTCGGGCAACACCGCTTGCAATGGCCGCAACATTGTGAACGGCCGCAATCTTTACAATGATCGGTTTTTTATACGAAGTTGTCTCTTTCAGCGAATAGACGAGCTGCCGCAAATCTTCGATGGAATAAATATCATGATGCGGAGCCGGTGATATGGCATCTACCCCTTCGGGAATCATGCGCGTTTCGGCAACGTCCGATGATATTTTTGTACCCGGCAAATGCCCGCCGATCCCCGGCTTTGCGCCTTGTCCCATCTTGATTTCGATCGCCGCCGCATTTTCCAAATAATCCTTGAAAACTCCAAATCTGCCCGAAGCTACCTGCACGATCGTATTTTTGCCGTACTTATAAAAATCTTTGTGCAGCCCGCCCTCGCCCGTATTATAATAAGTACCGAGTTCTTGCGCCGCACGCGCAAGACTTGCATGCGCATTATAACTGATCGATCCGTAGCTCATTGCCGAAAACATGATCGGAACTTTTAATTCGAGGTGCGGGAGCAATGTGTTTTTGAGTTTGCCGCTTGCGTCCCTTTCGATCTTCGCCGTCCTTTTACCCAAACAAACTTGCGTTTCCATCGGTTCCCGCAACGGATCAATGGGCGGATTTGTAACTTGCGAAGCATTGATCAGCATTTTATCCCAAAAGCTCACCAAAGGATTCGGATTGCCCATCGATGACAACAGTACGCCGCCCGAATCGGCCTGCTTATACACTTCGTTGATCGTTTGTTTGCTCCAATTTGCATTCACTTTATATGTGTCGTCCGATCTCACGATCTTCAAAGCGTGCGTCGGACATATACAGACACAGCGATGGCAGTTGACACATTTTGCATCATCCGTATTCATTTTTCCCGTTTTCGGATCAAAAAAATGTACTTCGTTTGCACATTGCCTTTCGCATGCCCGGCAATTTATACACCTTTGTTCATTGCGGATCACTTCGTATTCAGGCTGTATGTACATGCTCATTTCTTTTGCTCTCCTTCTTTTTTGTACAATTCAAATACGACCGCTTCTCCCCCCGCAGGCGCCCAAACCCGATCCAGATCCGGTTCGATTTTTCGTATCGCGCTCTCTTCACTCGAAATATATGCTCGGTCTCCCTTTTCCGCACAGATCATCGATCGTAACTTCAAACGGTCGTTTAACGCCATCAGGCCGCCCTCATATCCGAAAATAATCGAAAACGGACCTGTGATCAGCAACGACGGAAACATCCGGCGCAAAATGGTCTCCTGCTCGCGCGCCTGCGCATCCTTTGTTGCGATCGTTTCCCAAAACGAAGCCGCTACTACGTGCGCTGTTTCTTCAAGCGTAAGCCCCCTCTTCCGCACAAGATAATCGATGATATAGCAAATGACTTCCGTATCCGTCTGCAATGTGCATTTATAACCGAACATCTCAATATAACGACGATTTGCATCATAAGAAGAAATTTCGCCGTTATGCACTACGGAAAAATCCAAAAGTCCGAACGGATGCGCACCGCCCCACCAGCCGGGCGTGTTCGTAGGGTATCTTCCGTGACTCGTCCACGCATATCCTTCATATTCTTCCAGCCGATAAAACCGGCCGATCTCTTCCGGATACCCGACCCCTTTGAAAATCCCCATGTTTTTTCCGCTCGAAAAAACATAAGCGCCCTTTATCTGCGCATTGATCCGATTGACACATCGGGCTACGTATTCCCGCTCGTCCAAATGGCTGTTTGCAAGCTTTTGCGGCAACGGCGCCAAAAAATATCGATAAATGAGCGGTTCATTCTGTATGGAAGGAAGTTTGCGCGTCTGAATCTCCGAAAAATACACTATCTCAAAATGACGCTTGATAAACGTTTCCGTTTCTTCCTGCGCCGTTGCACCTTCGTAGAACAGATGGAACGCATAGAAATCTTTAAAATGCGGATAAATTCCATATCCCGCAAATCCGCCGCCCAATCCGTTCGACCTTTCGTGCATCACCGAAATCGCTTCGATGATCTGTTCACCATTCATACTCTGTCCGCTTCTGTCTATGACGCCTGCAATGGCACAGCCGGATGGATTTCTGAACTCGCCTTCTCTTAACAACATTTTTTGTCTCCCTGAAAACTGAACTTTTTGATTACTTTGTTCATTATATGCAGGCATTCTCTGCACGTCAAGCATAGAGAAAAAATTCGTTTTTTCGCTATTTTGAATGGAAAATATAAAAAATTTTTTGGTTTTTTTATACTTATACACTACATAAGAACTTCTTATCAAAACAGGTTCCTGCCATCATGACAGGAACCTGTTTTCCCCGAAAAAATACATGCGTTCCGTTATTGCTCTTCATCCTGCAACGCGTCATATCCCGTTTCGCCTGTCCGTACCCGAACAACTCCTTCTACGTCGTACACAAATATTTTTCCGTCGCCGATATGACCTGTATACAGCGCCCGTCTGGCAGCCTCAACCACTTCCGAAACGGGAATTTTACTGATCACAACTTCCACCTTCACTTTCGGCAACAAGTCCATGTCCACTTTCACGCCACGGTAATATTCGCTTGCTCCCTTCTGAACTCCGCATCCCAATACCTGCGTTACCGTCAACCCCGTAACGCCGATGGCATTCAATGCCTGTTTTAATTGTTCAAACTTCGATTGCTTTGTTAAAATGACTACTTTCGTCAGTTTTTTATCCGCGGTTGCATATCCTGACGCATCCGGAATCTTTATAAGCTCCGTGTCCGTATCGACCGCTGTTTCAAACGGTGCGTCTTCCGGATCCAGCGTTTCCGCCGCCAGAGGAACGGGAACAAAGTCGGCATAGGCACTGGGCAAACCGTGTTCGTGTTTATCCAAGCCTTCCATTTCCTCCGTCTTAGAGGCACGCAAACCGACCGTGTGTTTCAATATCTGAAACAATGCTACCATACAGACAATCGTCCAAGCCGCTATGCACACGATCCCGATCAACTGTATTATAAGCTGCGTAAAATTACCCGTATAAAACAACCCCGTTTCGACTGAAAATAATCCGCAGGCGATCGTTCCCCATAAACCGTTGCAGCCATGTACCGCTATCGCACCGACCGGATCATCCACATGAAATTTTTTATCGATGACTTCTACGGCTACAACCACAAGAATGCCCGCAACCACTCCGATAAAGAAAGCGCCTACAACATCCACCGCCGCACATCCGGCTGTGATCGCAACCAGACCGGCCAGCGATCCGTTCAACGTCATGGATACATCCGGTTTTTTGTTCTTGACCCATGTAAAAATCATCGTCGCACAAGTTGCCGCCGCCGTTGCGATCGTGGTCGTGACCAGAATCTGCGCAAACTGCACCATATCGCTTGCCGCCGCTCCGTTGAATCCGTACCAGCAAAACCAAAGAATAAATACGCCCAAAGCCCCGATCGTAAGGTTATGCCCCGGTATCGCCCGTACATATTCCGCCTGTTTACGATTAAGCGTCGGCTTTCCGCTTTTATCCAGATATTTTCCCCACCGAGGCCCCAGAATGAGCGCTCCGATAAAGGAAGATATTCCGCCGACCATATGGATCAGCGACGACCCCGCAAAATCAATATATGTTACATTGCCGAAATACCCTTCGGTGCCGAACAAAGCGCCCGAAAGCCAGCCGCCTCCCCACACCCAGTGCGCCTCGATCGGATACACTACTGCACTGATGACTAGCGAATAGATACAATACGAAAGAAATTTTGTACGCTCTGCCATTGCCCCCGATACGATCGTTGCCGTCGTTGCGCAAAATACAAGGTTGAAGAAAAACGTCGACCAATCGTAATTGGCAAAATCAGTGAACACGCCGAGATTCGGAACCCCGACCAGGCCGAATAAAGCATCTTCTCCCATCAGAAGTCCTGCGCCCAACAGTACAAAAACGATCGTGCCGATGCAAAAGTCCATCAGGTTTTTCATGATGATATTGCCGGCATTCTTTGCTCTCGTAAACCCCGTTTCTACCATTGCAAATCCTGCCTGCATAAACCAGACGAGAATCGCACCGATCAGGAACCATACCCCCGTAGCGCCAAATATACCATCCATTTTTGTTTACCTCTTTCATCCGAATTTATTTTTACACGCTGAACAAAATGTCGCCATACGTAGGGAACGGCCAGTATTTTTCAGCCACAGACATTTCCATGTCATCTGCATAAGCACGCAATTCGCGCATCAGCGGAATCACACGTTCCGAAAAGAATTTCGCAAGCTCTGCCGGTTCTTCGTATTCTTTTGCCGCAAGCAACGCTTCCTCTAACCGATCCGCATCCGACATCATAGCCGTATTCTGCTTTGAAAGCTTACGGATCAGCTTTTGTTCGGCTCCGCAATCGATATCCGCCATTACACTCTTTTTGCGCTCAATCGCTTCGCACAACGAAACAACATATCCGTTCACCGCCGGGTATATGTCCTTTTTCGCCATTTCCAACATGGTCAGTGCTTCAATATTTAAGACTTTGCAGTAATTTTCAAGCATGATATCCGTTCTGGTGACGACTTCGCGTTCGGTAAATACACCGTTGCGTTCAAACAACGCAATATTTCTTTTGCTCGCAAAATAAGGCAATGCCTCCGCCGCACTTTTCAGATTCAACAGTCCGCGCCGTTCCGCTTCCCTTTTCCATTCTTCCGAATAGTTGTTCCCGTGGAACAAAATCCGCTTGTTTTCACTGATTTCGCGCACCACCAGATCATGCAACGCGGTATTGAAATCGGTTGCTTTTTCCAGTTCGTCGGCAAACCTGCGCAAAACATCGGCTACCGCCGTGTTGATGATAATGTTCGGCCCCGCAAGCGAAAATGACGAGCCTACCATACGAAATTCAAATTTATTGCCCGTAAATGCAAACGGCGACGTGCGGTTGCGGTCTGTCGTATCTTTCGGAAGCTCCGGCAAAGTATCTACCCCGAGCTTCATTGTCTTTTTACCCTTTCCGCTGTATTTTACGCCGGTCTCCAACGACTCGATCACCCCTTCCAGCTCTTCGCCCAAATACACGGAAACAATGGCGGGAGGCGCTTCGTTTGCACCAAGCCGGTGATCGTTTCCCGCACTCGCTACCGACAATCGCAATAAATCCTGGTACTCATTGACGGCCACGATCACAGCAGTCAAAAATAACATGAACTGTCCGTTTTCCGCCGGCGTCGAACCGGGATCAAAAAGATTGATGCCCGTATCCGTGCTCATCGACCAGTTGTTATGTTTTCCGCTGCCGTTGATGCCCGCAAAAGGTTTTTCATGCAGCAAGCACTGCAGTCCATGCCGCTCAGCCACTTTTTTCATCGTTTCCATGATGATTTGGTTCTGGTCTGACGCTACGTTCGTGCTTGTAAATACCGGCGCAAGCTCGTGCTGACAGGGCGCCACTTCATTGTGCTTTGTCTTTGCAAGAATGCCTAATTTCCAAAGCTCTTCGTCCAGATCTTTCATATACGCGGAAACACGCGTCTTGATCGCGCCAAAATAGTGATCCTCTAATTCCTGTCCTTTGGGCGGTTTCGCTCCGAACAAGGTTCTGCCCGTATAAACGAGGTCTTTGCGCGCCTGAAACATTTTTTTATCGATCAGAAAATACTCCTGCTCTGCCCCCACGGTTGAAACCACGCGCTTTACAGCCGTGTTCCCGAATAAACGCAAAATCCGCAATGACTCCTTGTTGAGCGCCGCCATGCTTTTCAGAAGCGGCGTTTTTTTGTCAAGCACTTCTCCGCTATATGAGAAAAATGCAGTGGGAATATACAGCGTTCCGTCTTTTACAAAAGCAAACGAAGTGGGATCCCACGCCGTATATCCACGCGCCTCAAACGTTGCACGGACTCCGCCCGAAGGAAAGCTCGATGCGTCAGGTTCGCCTACCACCAATTCTTTCCCCGAAAAATCCATGATCACTTTCCCGTCTTTTGTGGGCGAAATGAACGAATCATGCTTTTCGGCCGTAATACCTGTCATCGGCTGAAACCAATGCGTAAAATGCGTCGCTCCCTTTTCAACAGCCCAATCTTTCATCGCGTTGGCAACGACGTTCGCAACGCTCATATCAAGGGGCGCACCTTCGTCTATCGTCTTTAACAGTGACTTGTACGTTTCTTTCGGTAATTTATCCTGCATTACCTGTCGATTGAAAACATCCGACGCAAACAATTCGGGAACTTTCATTTTTAAACCTCCGTATAAAAGCAAAAGGCGTTGCAGACTTTCCTTCTTTTTTCCAAGAAGTCAGCCGCAACGCCTTTGTTGCTCTATTGATTTTATGCTTTGATTATAATTCCCTCTTGCCGTTTTGTCAACAAATACGCCGCATTTTGTATTATCATTCATTTTTATACCATGTATTATTTTCATGAATCTTTATAAACTGACTCTGCATATTGAACATCCGTATCGCTTGCTCTCATATCCCTTCCGCGGCAAATTTTTTTACAGACTTGAAATTTTTATGCAGATATTGTATACTGAAACCATAGGAGATTTGCTATTATGAAACTTGATGAAATCAATTTAAGAGATCCGTTT
>CASEFE010000064.1 GCA_949287105.1 uncultured Bacillota bacterium | reverse complement strand
CGACAGGCAGGCGCGGTTCCGAAACCGTTACAGAAACGTAGACGTTCTGCTCATCGATGACGTTCAGTTCCTTGCAAAAAAACAGGCTGTGCAGGAAGAACTCTTTCACACCTTCAACGCTTTACAGGCTGAAAACAAACAGATCGTACTGACGTCGGACGTGCCCCCGAAAGAAATCGCAACGCTCGAAGAAAGATTGCGCACCCGCTTTGAAGGCGGTCTCATCGCGGATATCCAACCTCCCGATACCGAAACCAAGATCGCCATACTCAAACAAAAAGCGTATGAACGCAAAGCCGTACTTACGCCAGACGTACTCGAATTTCTTGCGCGCGATTCCGGAACCGACGTCCGTACCCTCGAAGGCAGGCTGACCAAAGTTATCTTTGCTAGCAAATTGCAGGAAGTTCCCATTACCTTGGAATTTGCTTCGCAGGCGCTCAATCTTGCCGTCAGCGAAGAACACGAAACGGTCACTTCGGACAAGATCATCGGAAGCGTCTGTTCTTTTTATAAAATCACAAAAGAAAATCTGCTCGGCAAAAGCAAGAAAAAGGAACTTGTTCAGCCTCGGCAGATCTGCGCGTATCTGATGTGCGAGATCATGAGCATACCGCTCGAATCGATCGGAAAAGCTCTCGGCGGAAGAGACCACACGACCGTCATCCACTCCCGCGATAAGATATCCAACCTGATCAAAGTCAATGACCGCATCGCCAAAGAAGTGGAAGACGTGCGCAATCTGATTCTCAAACAATAAGCATTGCCGTTCGGAAATCAACAAAGGCGCAAAGATCCGGCGGAGTACCGCCCGGTCTTTGCGCCTCTTTTTAAGGCAGAACTATGGAAGTGAAAAACCAATTTTATACAACGGAATATGACGCCGCCGTGGTGGGCGCCGGCCATGCCGGATGTGAAGCCGCCCTTGCGCTGGCTCGCACCGGTATACGCACTGTTATTCTGACCCTCAACCTTGACAGCATCGCGTTTATGGCGTGCAACCCGTCCGTAGGCGGTACCGCAAAGGGGCATCTTGTACGCGAAATCGACGCACTCGGCGGAGAAATGGGCATCAATGCCGACAATACCGCTTTACAGATGCGTATGCTCAATACCGGCAAAGGCGCAGCCGTACAGAGTTTGCGCTCCCAAGCCGATAAACATGCCTACCATGCGCGCATGAAACATGTTTTGGAAAGCACGGAAAATCTGACCGTCTTACAGAGCGAAGCGGCTCAGATTTTAACGGAAAACGGAAAGGTTTGCGGCCTTAAAACGACGTACGGAGAAATTATTCGGGCAAAGGCTGTCGTTTTGGCGACAGGCGTATACCTGAAAGGTGCCGTCATTGCCGGCGAATTTCGCCAAGAAAGCGGCCCGAACGGATTTGCTCCCGCCAACGAGCTTACGCAAAACCTTATCGACTTAGGCTTTTCGGTGCGTCGGTTCAAAACCGGAACTCCCGCGCGCGTAGACGGCCGCACGATCGATTACTCCAAGCTCGAAATACAGGAAGGCGACACGAACACATATCCCTTTTCCTATCTTTCGGAAAAAGTGCCGCAAAAACAAACGCCCTGCTATCTGACCTACACCAATGAAAAGACACATGCGATCATTCGCGCAAACCTTCATCGCTCCCCGCTGTTTTCGGGTATGATCAAGGGAACGGGTCCCCGTTATTGTCCTTCCATTGAAGACAAAGTTGTCCGTTTTGCCGACAAGGAACGGCACCAGATTTTTCTCGAACCGGAATGCGCCGATTCCAATGAAGTGTATGTGCAGGGCATGAGTTCTTCCCTGCCCCATGACGTGCAGCGGGAAATGTACCGCACGTTACCGGGACTCGAACATGTTCATATCATGCGGTATGCCTATGCCATCGAATACGACTGCATCGATCCGCTCGATATTCTTCCGACCTTGGAATTCAAAAAGATAAAGGGGCTTTACACGGCCGGTCAAATCAACGGCACAAGCGGCTACGAAGAAGCCGCCGCCCAAGGACTGATCGCAGGTTTGAACGCCTCCCTCTATCTTCGCGGCAAGCCGCCTTTCATTTTAAGGCGCGATGAAGCGTATATCGGCGTTCTGATCGACGATCTTGTGACCAAAGGAACGAATGAGCCCTACCGTATGATGACCTCGCGCGCGGAACACCGTATACACCTCAGACAGGACAATGCTGATTTTCGTTTGACGCAAAAAGGATTTGACGCGGGCCTTGTGAATCAGCATCGCTACGCGCGGTTTATCGAACGGAAAAATGCCGTATCCCGCATTTTGCAAGCGTTGGAGGAACGGATTTCTCCCAAACGCTGCGGCGATTTTCTGCAAAAACACGGATTCCCTGTTCCCGCCGGCGGCGTAAGCCTTTCGGATATGTTGCGCCGCGGTATTTGCGTGGAGGAACTTCAACAGGAGTTTGACGTACTTACCGAGGAACGCAAAGAAGACATAGAAACGGCAGTCATCGATATCAAATACGAAGGTTACTTAAAACGCGGGCTGGAACAAATCGAAAAAGCAAAAAAACTTGAAGATAAAAAACTGCCTCCCGACATCGATTATTCAAAAATTGACGGGTTAAGGCTCGAAGCAAGGCAAAAGCTCAATAAGATCCGTCCGGAAAACCTCGGGCAGGCAGGCCGCATTTCGGGCGTCAACCCTGCCGATATTGCCGTTCTCATGGTGTACCTGTCTGT
>CASEFE010000063.1 GCA_949287105.1 uncultured Bacillota bacterium | reverse complement strand
CGGAAGGAGCCGATTGAACGCAAGAGATATACAGGTTCAGGCGGACATATCGAGCGCGGCTTATTTTCTGGCGTTGGGAGCTTTGCGCGGGGAAAAATTGTGCAAAGACGTCGGGATCAATCCGACGAGAACAGGAATTTTGGAAGTGTTCCGTCGAATGAACGTGCGGTATGAGCTGGAAAACGAGCGCATGGTATGCGGAGAGCCGGTAGCGGACATTCGTGTCTGCAAATCGGCGATGAAGGGACTTACGCTTTCCCGCGAGATCATGCCTTCTTTGATCGATGAATTGCCGCTGATCGCGGTGTTATGCGCTTACGCGGAAGGGGAGAGCGTCATCACGGGAGCGGAAGAGCTGAAAGTGAAAGAAAGCGACCGGATCCGTGCAACGGCGGAAATGATATGCGGCATCGGAGGAGACTGTACGGCGACGGATGACGGATTTGTTATCCGGGGCAGGGAAACTTTGGCGGGCGGACGTGTTTGCTCGTACAAAGATCATCGCATCGCCATGAGCGGTGCAGTAGGGCTTCTTGCCAGTGAACGGGGAGGAGAGATCGAAGATGCGGAATGCGTCAATATTTCTTTTCCGGGTTTTTATAGCATGTTGGGAGCATAAAAAGCCTTAATGAGAATTTGGGAGGTAAACTATGTTGAAGATGGCAGTCATCGGAAAAGATGTGTCCAAATCGGACAGTGCCAAAATGCATACTTTTGACATGAAGGGGTTGGGAAGCGAGTGTTCCTATGAGCTTTTGTCTGTGACGCAGGAAGAACTGGACGGGGTTGTAAAGAAGCTGATTGCGGAATACGATGCTTTCAATGTAACGATCCCGTATAAGCTGGACGTCATACCTTATCTCAAAGAAATTGTGGGAGACGCGCAGACGTTCGGGGCGGTGAATGTCGTCAAAGACAGGATCGGGTATAACACGGACGGAGTCGGTTTTATGCTGATGCTGGAAAACAACGGAATCGATCCTGCGGGTAAGCGTGTATTGGTACTGGGCGCAGGAGGTGCAGGCCGGAGCGTGATCAAAAAGCTGATCGATGCGGGTGCCGAAGTTTTTGCTTACGATTTGAAAGCGGAAAATTTGCAAAATGTGTGCAGCGAATTTGGCAAAGTGACGCCACTGACCTCGGTCGAGCCTGCCGATTATGATCTGATCATCAATGTCACGGGAGTAGGGATGCATAAAACGGAGGGGATTTCTCCGGTCGGGGCGGAAATCCTGTCACGGTGTTCGGTGGCAGTAGATCTGATCTATACTCCGCGCAAGAGCGAATTTTTACGGATTGCGGAAAGTCTTGGAAAGCCGATCGTCAACGGCGAAGGAATGTTATATTATCAAGCATATTACGGTGATTGCATCGTATTGGGTAAAAAACCGGACGCAGCGGAAGCAAAGCGTCTGTTTGAGGAATATAAAAAGATTTACAGGGACTGATTTAAGAAATTTTTATGGGTTCGTGTGTGGAAAGCTGAGGTTTGGTTGCCGCGGCAGAAGATTTCAGCGAAAGAGGAAAAGCCGGTAAAGGAGGCGGAGCATGAAGTTATTGTTTTTGAACGGAGTGAATCTGAATCGGACAGGTATTCGGGAAAAGGGCGTATACGGAACGCAGACATTGGAAGAGATCAATGCAGAAATTGCAAAGTTTTGCAAGGCGCGCGGGGTAGATTGCGAATTTTTTCAGAGCAATCTTGAAGGAGAACTTTGTACGAAGTTGCAGGAGACGGACGCAGACGGGGTTGTGCTGAACGCGGGTGCGTATACCCATTACAGCTATGCACTTCGCGATGCGATCGCGAGCATTTCCGTCCCTGTGGTGGAAGTGCATATGTCGAATGTTCATGCGCGGGAGGAATTTCGGCATAAATCGGTCATATCGGAAGTATGCCGCGGAACGATACTCGGCTTTGGTAAAAACAGTTATATTCTTGCGGCGGAGAGCTTTATTTTATGAATATCATTTTGTGCGGAATGATGGGATCGGGAAAAACATCGGTCGGGATCCGTATTTCGGAACTGACGGGTATGCGTTGGTATGATACAGACGATCTGATCACGCAAAAATACGGTAAAATTTCGGATATATTTGAATTTTACGGAGAGGCGCGGTTTCGCGAATTGGAAACGGAAGTCGTTCATTCTTTATCGGAAGAAGATAACTGTGTCATTTCCACGGGCGGCGGTTGTGTTCTGCGAGCGGAAAACAGTACGGCGTTCAAAAAAGGCGGCGGAAAGATCGTGTTTTTGGAAGCTGATATCGAAACGTTGTTTCGGCGAGTGGGGCACACGGGGCAAGATCGGCCGTTGCTGAAAAATGCAAATTTGGATAGTATGAAAATCCTGTTGGACAGCCGAACTCCGATTTATAAGGGCTGTGCGGATTTTACGGTAAAAACGGACGATAAAGATGTGGACGGCGTTGCGCGGGAAATCGTTAAACTTGTCGGGCTTGGCGTAGAGGTATAAATCGAGGTATAAAAATGGTATTGGTCACGGGCGGCTCGCGGGGTATAGGCAGAGCGATATGTTTGGCGTTTGCGGAAGAAGGCAAGGATGTTGCTTTCTGCTATGATAAAGACGAGGAAGGCGCGAAGGAGACGGCGCGGCTGATCTCTGAAAAGGGAGCGGGCGCGATGCCGATCCGATGCGACGTGTCGGATGAAAGGCAGGTCGAAGAAATGTTTTCGGCCTTGCCTGCGCTCACGATACTGGTCAACAATGCGGGGATTGCGCATTACGGAGAAATCAGCCGTACGTCCTTTGAAGACTGGAATCGTATACAGGCGGTCAATGCAGGGGGAGTATTTCTCTGTACGCGCGCGGCCGTAAAAAAGTTTGTCAAGCGGGGAGAAGGGAGTATTGTCAACGTATCTTCGATCTGGGGCGAAGTGGGGGCTTCCTGTGAGGCGGCTTATTCGGCGAGTAAAGCGGCAGTGATCGGATTTACGAAAGCGGCGGCGAAAGAGCTTGGTTTGTCGGGTATTCGAGTCAATTGTGTTTCCTGCGGAATGATACAAACGTCGATGAACGGGAGGCTAAGCGAAGCGGAGAAGTCGGAATGGCTGAAAAATATACCGATCGGCAGGGAAGGAACGCCCGAAGAAGTAGCGGCGGCCGTAGTATTTATAGCGAAACAAAAGTATATCACGGGAGAAGTATTGCGCGTGAACGGCGGCGCAGTGATATAAAACGGAAAATTATTTGAATTTACGGAAAATTATTTGAATTTTAAGTAAATTTGTGAAAAAAAAAGGAAAAAAGCGTTTTGTGGCGAAACAATAAAAGGAAGCGCGGAAAGGAAGAGATGCTACGGCGCAAAAGGCGGTGAAGAGGGTATGAAAGATGATTCTGTAAAAGAACGTACGTACCGAAAGGAGGAGATGTTTTTATCTCCGTATGCCTGTCATTCTCAGAATACGCGCGGCAGGCAGCGTCCGGAAGAGGCATGCAAGATGCGTACGGATTTTCAAAGAGATCGGGATCGCATCATTTACAGCAAAGCTTTTTTGCGGTTGAAAAACAAGACGCAGGTTTTTTTCTCGCCGGAAGGCGATCATTTTCGTACGCGTATGACGCATACGATCGATGTGTCGCAAATAGCGCGGTCGATCGCCCGATCGTTGGCGCTCAACGAAGATTTGGCGGAAGCGATTGCGCTTGGTCATGATCTTGGGCATACGCCGTTCGGGCATGCCGGGGAGCGTGTTTTGGCGAGTCTGTCGCCGACGGGATTTGCGCACAATTTGCAATCTTTGCGGGTCGTGGACGTGCTGGAAAAAGAGGGTAGAGGTTTAAATCTTACCTATGAAGTGCGTGACGGGATCGTAAATCATAAAAAGAGCGGCAATCCGATAACATTGGAAGGAAAAGCCGTTTCGCTGGCGGATCGCATAGCGTATGTAAACCATGATATTGAAGATGCCATCCGTGCGGGGTTATTGCGGGAAGAAGAGTTACCGAAAAGCGATATAAAAATATTGGGTAACACATCGAGAGACCGCATCAATCGGATGATCACATCGATTTATGAATACAGTGCGGGAAAGAACGAAGTGAAAATGGGAGAAAAGGAAGCGGCGGCCCTGGAACATTTGCGTTCTTTCATGTTTGATAAGGTATACATAACTCCTCTGTCCATGAAGGAAGAGGAGAGAGCCAAGCGAATGCTCTCGGGTATCTACGAATATTTCTATAATAATAAAGAAAAGCTGCCGCCTTTTTATTTAATGCTTTCAAAGACATATCCTTTGGAACAGGTTTTATGTGATTATCTTTCTTCGATGACGGACAAGTTTGCGATAGCGGTATTCAACAATATATTTGTGCCGCGCAGTTGGGCGCTGACGGAACAGGATATCGAAGAGATATAAAAAAGTTTTTTTGAACGGACAAGGCAGGTAAGGAAGGAAAAAACGATATGGCAAAGGGACTGGATCCGGAATTTTTGGCACAACTGAAAAACAAGAACGATCTGGTGGATATTGTCAGCGGGTACGTATCTCTTGAAAGGAAGGGAGGAAACTGGTGGGGAAGATGTCCGTTTCATCATGAAAAGACGCCTTCTTTTACCGTAAACGCGGAAGGGCAGTTCTATCATTGTTTCGGTTGCGGCGTTTCGGGGGACGTAATATCGTTTATTCGGGAGATCGAATCGGTCGATTTTATGGATGCGGTCAAGATACTTGCCGAGCGAGCAAAACTTCCAGTGCCGGAAATGAACTTTGATACGGAGAAGACGGCGGAACAAAAGCGAAAGCGGGATGAAATTCTTAAAATTTTGAAAGCGACGGCGCATTTTTATTTGAACAATCTCAATTCGGGCAAGGCGGATGCGCATATACAATACATACTTGATCGGAAGATTTCCGCAACGGTCGTTCGGAAGTTCGGTTTGGGTGCTTCTTTGGATTTTTACAGCCTGCCGCAATTTCTGATGAGCAAAGGTTTTCGAGAGGAAGATATTGTAGACAGCGGAGCCGTTACGGTATCGGAAAAGAACGGAAAGATGACGGATGCGCAGGCAGGACGGCTGATATTTCCGGTAATCAATGCGTTTGGCGATGTCATAGCGTTTGGGGGACGGTTGTTGGAAAAAGCGGATTTTGCGAAATACAAAAATACGCGGGAAACGATCGTATTCAATAAAAGCAAGACACTGTATAATATCAATTTGGTGAAGAAACAGAAACAGGCGCAGGGAATCAAGGATCTCATCATTGTTGAGGGATACATGGATACGCTTTCTCTATACCAGGCGGGGTTTACCAATGTGGTGGCGAGCATGGGAACGGCGTTGACAAAAGATCAGGCGCGATTGGCGAAGCGGTATTGTGAAAATGTATTCATCAGTTATGACGGCGATTTTGCGGGACAGAAAGGAGCGATCCGGGGATTGGAAATCCTGCGTGACGAGCAGTTGGATGTCAAGGTAGTGCCGTTGCCGGACGGTCTGGATCCTGACGATGTCATCAAACGGCAAGGTCGGGAAGGTTATCAAAGATGCTTGGATCAGGCAATGCCGCTGATCGATTTTAAGCTTAAAGTTGCGGAGAACGGATATGATCTGACCAAGACGGAGGATCGGCGCAATTATATATCGGACGCGCTGAAAGTGATCGCGGAGGCGGAGAGCGAGAGCGTCAAGGAGGATTTACTCAAACAACTGCGCGATCGGACGGGAATGACGTACGAATCGCTGAAAAGAGATCTTGAAAACAATCCCGTATCGGTGCGGGAGCCGGAAGAGAACGAGCTCGGGTTGCATGAAGACGGGGCAGACAGAGAGATCAAAGCGTGCAGATTTATTCTTGCATCTGTATTATTTGGTGCGAAATATGCAAAAAATTTCGACCTTTCAGGTGTCATTTTCGACAATCCCGTACATAATACTATAGCAGATTATATCAAAGAGAAGCAAAAAAAGGGAGAAACGGTGCGCGCGAGTGCCTTGTTCGACATTTTTGATGAAAATACGCCGGAGTTATCCGAAGTATTGGATCTGAGCTTAGGCGAGACGCTGGAAGGAGTCGGAGCGGCGAAATATTTTGAGGATTGTCTTCGCACACTGGGGCGAGTGAGGATCGAAAAAGAGTTAAACAAGCTGAGCGTGCTCTGTGACGCGGAGACGGATCTGAACAAGAAAAAAGAGATAACGCGTCAGATCATGCAATTGACAATAAAGCTGAAAAATTTTTAACATAGGCGGAGGAAACTGAAAGGTATGGTTGTTTCCGAACAAAAACTGAATGAAATAATCGGAAAGATTATCGATAAATACCGTAAAAAGGGCAGCATATCCACAAACGAATTGTGTGACATCGTTGAACGGATCGACGTTGATTCCATTCGGATCGATGATATTTACAATGCGCTCAATGAAGCGGGAATTCAGATCATCGATGAAGACGAGCGGGATCGTAAGATTTTGGAGCAATCGTTGCTGGACATTAATCTGGAAGATCCGGTAAAGATGTATTTGAAGGACATTGGACAAGTTCCTCTGTTATCGGTAGAAGAGGAAGCGGAACTGGCGCGGCGAGCACAGGATGGGGACGAAGCGGCAAAAAAGAGGTTATCGGAGGCTAATTTGCGGTTGGTTGTGTCCATAGCAAAGCGATATGTCGGGCGCGGTATGTTATTTTTGGATCTGATACAGGAAGGAAACATCGGGTTGATGCGTGCGGTAGAAAAGTTTGATTATCAGAAAGGGTTCAAATTTTCTACGTATGCGACGTGGTGGATCCGGCAGGCGATCACGCGTGCGATCGCCGATCAATCGCGGCCGATCCGTTTACCTGTGCATGTCGTGGAAACTATCCATCGGATGACGCGTGAATCGCGGTTATTGTTGCAGCAGTTGGGACGGGATCCCACGCCGGAAGAGCTGTCGAAAGCTTTGGAAATTCCGGTAGAGCGAGTCCGTGAGATTCAGAAGATTGCACAAGATACCGTATCGTTGGAAACGCCGGTCGGGGAAGAGGAAGATTCGCGGCTTGCGGATTTTATTGTGGATGAGAACGCGATGACTCCTTCTGATTCGGTAGAGATAAATATGCGGAAGGAACAGCTTTTGGGTGTTTTGAACACGTTGACTCCGCGGGAAGAAAAAGTATTGCGGCTGCGGTATGGAATCGACGATGGAAAAATCCGCACGTTGGAGGAAGTCGGAAAAGAGTTCAACGTAACGCGCGAACGGATCCGGCAAATTGAAGCGAAGGCATTGCGCAAGCTTCGGCACCCTTCGCGGAGCAAAAAGCTCAGGGCTTATTCACAGGAAACGAGAGAGACTTAATGAGGATAAACTTAGGAAGGTTTGATCTGTTTGGCGGTAGTGAAAAGAGAAAAGGTGTGGAGCGGTCAAATTATTTTCAACATAAGCGGAGGAGTACGGAAAAAAGATGAGCGTACCTGAACAAAAACTCAATGATATACTGAAACATATTATTGACGAATATCGGCAGAAAGGCAGTATTTCTACGAATACGCTTTGCGATATACTTGAAAAAATAGACACGAGTCCCGACCAGATCGATTATATTTATAAATCGATCGGAGAGGCGGGGATTCAGATCGTAGATGAAGACGAGCGGGATCGGGAACTGTTTGAGCAAGCCTTGCGGGACATCGGGCTGGACGATCCGGTAAAGATGTATTTAAAAGATATCGGGCGAGTTCCTTTGTTGTCTGTCGATGAAGAGATTGAATTGGCGAAAAAGATGCAGGCCGGGGATGAAGCGGCAAAAAAGCGGTTATCGGAAGCCAATTTACGGTTGGTCGTATCCATTGCAAAGCGATATGTCGGTCGGGGAATGCTGTTTCTTGATCTGATTCAGGAAGGAAATCTCGGATTGATGAAGGCAGTGGAAAAATTTGATTATCAGAAGGGATTCAAATTTTCTACGTATGCGACGTGGTGGATCCGGCAGGCGATCACGCGTGCGATCGCCGATCAGGCCCGAACGATAAGGATACCGGTGCACATGGTAGAAACAATCCATCGGCTGACGCGTGCTTCGCGGCTTTTATTGCAGCAGCTGGGTCGGGAACCGACGCCGGATGAAATTGCAAAGGAATTGAACCTTCCGGTCGAGCGAGTACGGGAGATTCAGAAGATCGCGCAGGATCCGGTTTCTTTGGAAACGCCGATCGGTGAGGAAGAGGATTCGCATCTGGGAGATTTTATTGAAGACGACCGAGCGACGACCCCTTCCGATGCGGTTTCGACTTCGATGCTGAAAGAGCATTTATTGGGAGTGTTGGACACTTTGACGCCGCGGGAAGAAAAGGTATTGCGATTGCGGTACGGAATCGATGACGGAAAGCCTCGTACGCTGGAAGAAGTAGGAAAAGAATTTAACGTAACGAGGGAGAGAATCCGTCAGATCGAAGCGAAGGCGCTGCGTAAACTTCGGCATCCTTCGCGGAGTAAGAAGCTCAAAGATTTTCTAGAATGAAAAAGCAATTGACGAAACGCCTGCGCGTGCTGTGTTCGATGATCGGGAAATGTGACGTTTTTGCGGACGTCGGGTGTGACCATGGCTATTGCACGCAATATGTGATGGAAAAAAATCTATGTCGCGTTGCATACATTTCGGACATCAGTGAAAAGAGTTTAGAGAAAGCAAAAAAGCTTTTATCGGAATATATTCAGGTCGGGCG
>CASEFE010000062.1 GCA_949287105.1 uncultured Bacillota bacterium | reverse complement strand
GGGGCAGGTTTCCGCCGCGCAGGGACTTACTTTCCAGATCTTTTATTTTGCGCTGATCCCGCTGATGTTTTATACCACCAATCTGCATGACACGAGCGTCAAAAAGAAGATTTTCGGTTTTTCGATGAATACGACCATGCAGGTATTGGCAGCGGTGTGTGCAGTTTATATTTTGCTGTTCCTGTTGTCGGTGCCGATGTATTTCAATATTCCGATTGCGCCGATTTCCGCGCAAGTTTGTTTTGGTTGGACGACGCTCGTCAACAACGGTTTTTACAGATAAATATACAGAAGAAAAATTCCGCTGCGGCGGAGTTTTTCATCTTTTCAAGGTTTGTTCGCCGAAACGAGGGGAAAAAAGAAGTTTCGGAGGGCGAAGAGAAGAAAAACAGAGGCCGATGTGCGGAAACGGCCGAAGGAGAGAACATGCTTTCGAAAGTTACGAGCTTTTCGCTTGCGGGGCTGGAAGGTATCCCTGTGGAAGTGGAAACGGACATCAACAACGGACTGCCGGCCTATGATCTGGTCGGACTTCCGGATGCCGCGGTAAAAGAGAGCCGCGAGCGGGTACGTTCTGCACTGAAAAACAGCGGCCGAAAGTTTCCCGTACAGAAAATCACCGTGAATCTTGCGCCGGCCGACCTTAAAAAAGAGGGAAGTTATTTTGACCTTGCCATTGCGGTGGGGATTCTGAAGGCGACGGAGCAGCTTCCGGGTGCCGATATAGCAGAAATCGTATTTTTGGGCGAGTTGGCGCTGAGCGGTGCATTGCGGCCGGTAGCGGGGATACTTCCGCTTCTGATTTCGGCAAAGGCAAAGGGATATAAAACTTTTATCGTACCGGCGGCGAATGCAAAAGAGGCGTCGTACATAGCGGGGATCACGACGTATGCGGCCGAAAACTTACAGCAGGTCATCGCGCACCTTACAAATGAAACGAGGATGTCCGCGCTGACGGTATGCGAATACACGGGTACGGAAGGAGAACCGTGCCGATATGATATGGCATTTGTCAAAGGTCAGCCGGTGGCAAAGCGGGCACTGGAAATCGCGGTCGGCGGCGGGCATAACCTGTTGCTTGTCGGGCCGCCGGGAACAGGCAAGACGATGCTGGCGCGGTGCATCCCTACGATCATGCCGGATATGACATTTGAGGAAGCACTGGAAGTGACCAAGATCCATTCCGTAGCGGGTGTCTTGGGCGGCGAGGGGATCGTGCGTGTTCGGCCTTTCCGTTCTCCGCATCATACGGCGACAACCGTGTCCATGTGCGGAGGCGGGAATCGGATCGTAAAACCGGGAGAAATTTCTCTTGCGCACGGCGGCGTGCTCTTTCTCGACGAGATGCCCGAATACCACCGTTCGACCTTGGAAGCTTTGCGTCAGCCGTTGGAAGACGGTGTCATCACCGTCACGCGCAGCGGCGGCGCATATACCTTTCCTGCCAATTTCATGCTCTGCGCGAGCATGAATCCCTGTCCTTGCGGCAATTACGGCAGCAGCGACAAAATCTGTACCTGTACGCCTGCCGCCATACATAAATACCGTTCGCGCGTGAGCGGGCCGCTTTTGGACAGGATCGATATTCAGGTGGAAGTGGACAGCGTGAAATACGAAGACCTTGTATCGGAAGGAAGGGAAGAAAGTTCCGCGGATGTAAAGAAGCGGGTGGAGCGTGTGCGTGCGATCCAGCGGCAGCGGTTTGCCGGCATAGAAGGGGTGCATACCAACGCGGACATGGGCGAGCGGGAAATGCGAATGTTTTGCGCGTTGTCACGGGAGTGCGAGAATATTCTGAAAATGTCTTTCGAACGGCTGAAACTTTCCGCGCGGGCGCGTTCGCGACTGATCAAAGTGGCACGCACGATCGCCGATCTTGCGGGAGAAGAAAGGATACGCCCCGAACATTTATTGGAAGCCGTTTCATACAGAAACTACGATTCCATGAACGGATGATTTCCGGCGCGAGGGCAGGAGCGGAGGAGAGATGAATACGGAAGAAGAAAGGGCGGAGATCTGGCTCGATTCGTTCAAAATAGAATACGGCAAAAAGATGCGCTTGTATGAACTGGCGTCTTCGCCGCGCATACTGGCGGAAAGATTTTCCTGTTATTATGAAAAAGCAGCGGCGATTGTCGGAGAAAAAACGGCGCGAAAAATGGCAGACGCTTTAAGGGATTCCGATGATTTGGCAAAGCTTGCGGAAACATATAAACGGAAGGGAATTACTTTGGTGCCGTACTCTTCTTCGCTGTATCCGGAGGATCTGAGGCAGATTCCCGAGCCGCCGCTCGTCCTTTATTGCAAAGGCGATATAAATCTTTTGCGCGGCAGGAAATTTGCGATCGTCGGATCGCGCCGCACCGCGCAACCGATCATGAAAATCACCGAGCGTTTTGCGGAGGAACTTTCCAAACACTTTATTATTGTTTCGGGCATGGCAGAAGGAGGAGATACGGCTGCCATCCAAGGGGCTTTGCCGAGCGGGCGGGTGATCAGTGTATTGGCGTACGGATTTAATTATGTTTATCCCGAATGCAATCGCCGTCTTCTGGAACGGGTAGCGGAAAAGGGACTTCTGATCAGCGAATATCCGCCGGATACGGAGCCGCGTGCCTACCTGTTTCCGGAAAGGAACCGTATCATTGCGGGAATTTGCGACGGCGTGTTGGTAGTCAGCGGAGGGGAAAAGAGCGGGACGCGGATCACGGCAGATCTGGCTGTGCAATACGGCCGCGATGTGTTTGCATTTCCTTATTCGGTGGGTACTGCGTCGGGAGCGGGATGCAATGCGATCATCAAAGAATATGCGAAATTGACCGATAATTTAGTTGACATTACCGACGCTTTTGGTATAAACTTGACCGAAACGGACGAAATTTCTCTCACGCCGGCGGAGCGTGCGGTCTATGAAGCCTTGCGGGAAGGCGAGGCGCATCTTATGGAGATCAGCGAGAGAACCGGGCTGAAAGTGCATGAATTGCCCGCGATTTTGACACTCTTGGAAATGAAAAATATGGTCGTATCCTGTGGCGGGAACAAATACGCGGCGATCCGCTGAAAAGCTTTTTTCTAAGGAAGGGCGGAAGTCGGAATAAGGCGGAGCGATCCGATCGGAATGTGGCAGGAACGGAGGTTGTATGGATTTAATTATTGTAGAATCGCCTTCCAAGGCGAAAACGATCGCAAAATATTTGAAGGGCAAATACCGTGTGGACGCATCGGGCGGACATGTGCGGGATCTGCCTGAAAAACGGTTGGGCGTGGATATCGACAATAATTTTGAACCGACCTATATCATCAATTCGGACAAAAAAGCGGTGATCAAGCGTCTTGCGGACGAGGCGGCGAAGGCGGATAACGTCTATCTTGCCACCGACCCGGACCGCGAAGGGGAAGCCATTTCCTGGCATCTGAAAAACGTATTGAAGCTCAAAGACGGAAAATACCGCATAGAATTCAATGAAATATCGCCTGCGGCGGTGACAAAGGCATTGCAGAACCCGCGGGAGATCGACAAGAATCTGGTTGACGCGCAGCAGGCGCGGCGCGTATTGGATCGGCTGGTCGGTTACAAACTTTCGCCGCTTTTGGTCAAGCGGATCCGAACGGGACTTTCGGCAGGGCGAGTGCAGTCGGTCGCTCTGCGGCTCATCGTTGACCGTGAACGCGAGATCAGCGCATTCAAGCCCGAAGAATACTGGAATCTGAATGCCGAATTGCAGGATAAACCCAAGGCATATTCTCCGTTCAAGGCACTGTTGACGGAGAAAGACGGTAAAAAATACAAACCTTCCTGCGCGGAAGAAAACGAGAAAGTCCGCGCCGAACTGGAAGGAGATTCCTACATCGTATCCGACATTAAAAAGAGCGTAGTAAAGTCGCACGCGCCCGCGCCGTTTACGACGAGTACACTGCAACAGGACGCTTCCAATAAATTCGGCATGACTTCGCCGGAAGTCATGCTCGTCGCACAACATTTGTACGAGGGCGTCGATACCGAAAAGGAAGGTCACATCGCGCTGGTCACATATATCCGTACCGACTCGGTGCGCGTATCGGCGGAGGCGCAGGAAAAGGCACGGGCCTTTATCGCAGATAAATTCGGAGCCGAGTTTATTCCGGAAAAACCGAATTATTATAAATCCAAAAAGGATGCGCAGGATGCGCATGAATGTATCCGTCCGATCGATATGTCGCGCACGCCGGAAAGCCTGGAAGGGGTTCTGGATAAGAAACATTTCCGTGTATACAAGCTGATTTATGATCGGTTCATGGCTTCGCAGATGAGCGAAGCGGTTTACAACAGCGTGCAGATCCGCATCCGTAACGGAATTTACGGTTTCAGGGCAAGCGGCAGAACGCTGAAATTTGCCGGATTTACGGCAGTGTATCAGGATGTGCGCAAAGAGGACGAGGAGGGCGAAAACGCCCGCCTTTTGCCCGATCTGAAAGAGGGCGAGGAACTCGATCTGATCAAACTGACGTCGGAACAGAAATTTACAAAACCGCCGCAGCGGTATACGGATGCGTCGCTGGTCAAAGCCATGGAAGAAAAGGGGATCGGGCGTCCTTCGACCTATGCGTCCATCATTTCCGTGCTGACCAGGCGAAAATACGTGACAAAAGACGGAAAATATATGGTTCCGACCGAAGTCGCCTACGAGATCACCGATTTGCTCGTGAAATATTTTACCGATATTATGGACGTCGGATTCACCGCAAAGATGGAAGATATGCTGGACGGCATCGAGGACGGCAATGAAGACTGGCACAAGATCATCGCCGATTTTTATCCGCCGTTTGCGGAGAAACTGGTATTTGCCGCCAACGACGGCGACGAAATGACGGATATTCTTTGCGAAAAGTGCGGGCATCCCATGATCCGAAAGAGCGGACGCTTCGGGAAATTTCTGGCATGTTCCAATTATCCGGCGTGTTCCAACATCAAAAGTACGGGTGAAGAGGAAGTTTCCGCCACAAAATGCCCCAAATGCGGCGCAAACATGGTCGTAAAGAGCGGCAAATACGGAAAATTTCTTGCCTGCCCGAATTATCCCGATTGTAAGGGCATCCTTCCTTTTGAAAGCGAAGTGTCCAAAGAAAAATGTTCCAAATGCGGCGAAACCATGATCTATCGTACAGGTCGGTTCGGAAAGTATTTGAGCTGTCCGAAATGCGGAGCCAATCAGCCGCTGTCGGAAGTGGCGGGTGTTTGTCCCGTCTGCGGGCAGCCGACGCGCCGCATGAAGAGCAAGGCGGGAAAAGTGTATTACAGTTGCACCGGCTATCCCAAATGCAAGTTTATGAGCTGGGATATGCCGACGGGCGAACATTGCCCGAAGTGCGGTGCGTATCTCGTGCGAAAAAACAGACAGATCCACTGTTCCACGTGCGATTATTCCGCCGATGTCCCCGCCGATCCGAAAGGGGATGAACAAAAAGCGGAACCTTCCGAAGGTATAGAATGAGAACGGTTGCGCCGCCGGACACAATTGTTTGTCCGGCGGCGCATGAATTTTCTGGAATTTTATAAAAAAATCCTTGACATATCGGAGCAATCGATTTATAATAAATTTAGCACTCTCAAAATAAGAGTGCTAAAACGAAAGGTGTGAACGGAGATAGCATGGCAAAAGGAGCAGGACAAACGGTCACGGTCATCGGAGCGGGGCTGGCGGGATGTGAAGCGGCGCATTTTCTTGCGGCGCACGGGATTCGCGTCCGGCTGACGGACATAAAGCCGAAAAAATTCACGCCTGCGCACGCGGATGCGAAATTTGCGGAACTTGTATGCAGCAATTCTTTAAAGAGCAATGATATATACGGAAATGCTTGCGGACTTCTGAAAGAAGAGATGCGGCGGCTCGGATCGCTTATCATTGAGGCTGCGGATGCGACGCGCGTGCCTGCGGGAGGGGCGCTTGCGGTGGACCGCGATGCGTTTTCTGCTTATATAACCGACAGGATCAAAGGGAATAAGAACATCGAATTTGTCTGTGAAGAAGCGGAAAAAATTCCCGAAGGGTATGCCATTGTTGCTACGGGGCCTCTCACGCAGGGGGCGCTGGCGGAGGATATTGCGCGGCGGCTGGGCGGAAACTTGTTTTTCTATGATGCGGCGGCGCCCATTGTTTCGGCGCAGAGTATCGATAAAAGCCGAACGTTTATTGCCGATCGGTACGGAAAAGGGGAAGGAGACTACGTCAACTGTCCGCTGAACAAAGAGGAATACGAGGCGTTTGTTGAGGCGTTGACGGGAGCCGAGAAGGCGGAACTGCATTCGTTTGACAAGCGTGCGTTTTTTGAAGGCTGTATGCCGGTCGAGGTAATGGCGTCGCGCGGGAAGGACACGTTGCGGTTCGGAATGCTCAAACCTGTGGGGCTTTACGATGAAAACGGAAAGCGGCCGTATGCGGTGGTACAGCTTCGCAAAGAAAATGTGGCAGGAACGGCGTACAATCTGGTCGGTTTTCAGACCAATCTCAAATTTTCCGAGCAAAAGAGGGTATTTTCTATGATTCCCGCTCTGCGGAACGCGGAGTTTTTGCGATACGGTGTCATGCACCGCAATACGTATCTGAACAGTCCCGAAGTTCTGCGATCCGACTATTCTCTCAAAGAGGACGGAAAAGTCTTTTTTGCGGGTCAGATCACGGGCGTGGAAGGGTATGTGGAGAGTGCGGACAGCGGCCTTGCGGCGGCGATCGCGTGTGCATTGAAGATGCGCGGCGAGGCGCCGATCGAATGGGGAACGGACACGGTGACGGGCGCACTTTGCAGGCATATCTCGACGGAAAACGTTGCTTTTCAGCCGATGAATGCAAATTACGGGGTTTTGGAACCGCTGAGCGAGCCCATTCGGGACAAAGCGGAAAGAAAGAAGGCATATGCAATGCGTTCGCTGGCGCGGATCGAGGAAATCGCGAGCCGACTGGAAAGTCAGCTTTCAGACGGAAACGAGCGGTAAAGCGAACGGATAAAATAATAAAAGGCATTCCGCGGCGAAGGCGCGGAAGAGGAGAATGATATGACAGAATTCAGAGGAACAACGATCTGTGCCGTCAAGAAGGGCGGCAAAACGGCGATTGCGGGAGACGGGCAGGTCACGATGGGCGAATCGATCGTATTCAAGAACAGCGCGGTAAAGGTAAGGCGTATTTACGGGGGCAAAGTCGTACTGGGGTTTGCCGGATCGGTCAGCGACGCGTTTTCGCTTTCCGAGCGGTTTGAGGGAATGCTCAACAAATTTTCGGGCAATCTGATGCGTTCGGCGGTGGAACTTGCGGAACTGTGGCGCAACGACAAGATGGTGCGCAAACTGGAAGCGATGATGATCGTGGCGGATAAAGATCAGCTTCTCATGCTCAGCGGGAGCGGTGAGGTGATCGAACCGGACGGCGGTGTCTGTGCGATCGGAAGCGGCGGAAACTATGCGCTTGCGGCGGCACGCGCCCTTTTGCAGGAAACCGATTATTCGGCGGAAGAAGTGGCATACAAAGCTTTGAAGATCGCAAGCGACATCTGTGTCTTCACCAACGATCACATCACGGTAGAGACAGTCTGAGAAACAAGGGGGGATACGGTTTGTCTGTACCGAACGGTAAGGCAAAGTGTAGGCCGTATCCATTTATGGAGGACATATGAGTTTATCACCCAAACAAATCGTAAACGAGTTGGATAAATATATAATAGGGCAGGACAAGGCAAAGCGTGCGGTGGCAATCGCGCTTCGCAACCGTTATCGCCGCAGCAAGCTATCGGAGGCGGACAGAGAGGAGATCACGCCTAAAAATATTATTATGAAAGGGCCTACGGGTGTCGGTAAAACGGAGATCGCGCGGCGTCTTGCCAAGCTGGTCAAAGCACCGTTCATTAAAGTCGAGGCGACCAAATACACCGAAGTCGGTTATGTCGGGCGGGACGTGGAGAGCATGGTACGCGATCTTGTCGAATGTTCCATTCGTCTTGTCCGCGAGGAAAAGATGCGGGAAGTTTCGGTCAAAGCGGAAGGTGTTGCGGAAAAGCGCATCGTCGCCATCTTATCGGACATGAAAAAGGGCGAGCGAGGCGAAATGTCGAAAGAAGTATTCGATGCCCGCCTTTTGGAAGATCTTCGTGCGGGCAAGCTGAACGATCTTTCGATCGAGATCGAAGTAGTGGATGCGCCCAAGAGCATGGAGATCGTACCCGGCGGAGCGGAGATCAACATCGGCTCTATTTTCGGGGATATGCTGCCCAAGAAAAAGAAACGCCGTAAAATGAGCGTACGGCAGGCGATGCAGGAGATCATTAACGAAGAATCGGAAAAATTGATCGATGACGATTCCGTCAATGCCGAAGCGCTTTCGCGTGCGGAAGAACAGGGAATTATATTCATCGACGAGATCGATAAAATTGCCGGCAAGGCGAACCAGGGCGGAGCGGACGTTTCCAGAGAAGGTGTACAGCGTGATATTCTCCCGATCGTTGAAGGCTGCACCGTCATGACCAAATACGGCGCGGTAAAGACGGATTTTATTCTGTTTATCGCTGCGGGCGCCTTTCATATTTCCAAGGTGGAAGATCTGATTCCCGAATTGCAGGGGCGTTTCCCGATCAACGTGGAGCTGGAAAGCCTGACCAAAGAAGACTTTATCAAGATTCTTACGCAGCCGCAGAACGCGATCACGATGCAGTACGGAAAGCTTTTGGGTGTGGATAACATCGATTTGAAATTCACCGAAGATGCCATTGAGGAGATTGCGTCTGTTTCGGAAGACATGAACGCGACGAGCGAAGACATCGGTGCACGGCGACTGCATACGGTCATGGAATACCTGCTCGAAGATATTTCCTTTAACGCGGGCGGCGATTATCCCACCGTGGAAGTTGTCATCGATAAAAAATACGTCGATGAGCATCTCGAAAAAATGATCAAAAACCGTGATCTGAAAAAATATGTATTGTAAACATTTCCGATTTCTTTCATTTTTTTGAAAGAAAACGCGCAATCTGAAAAAGTGCGGCTGCGGCTTTGCCGCAGTCTGCCTCTATCTTTTTGCGGTGCATGCTTCGAAAGGGCTGCCGTTTTCACGAACGGATGGGATAAACAATAAAGTTATTCCGATGGAAAGGGCAAGGCAAATGCAGCAAGAATATAAAACGGTTTCAAAAAAATAGACTGTTGTTCAATATCATGCACCGCATACACTCTTTTTGAAAAGATAAAAGTTTCATCTTTCGGAAAGATCAAAATTTTAATCGTTAAAAACGGCAATCCTAAAAGAAGAGAAAAAAGGAAGAAAACACATTGTTTGGCAGTTTTATGCCGTGCGGCGATGTTACCCTTGATATCTTTAAAATTTTTGCGACAACCCGATAAGGTTTTTGAGAAAAAGGAGTTATTATGATCAATATCCCCAAAGGAACAAAAGACGTTTTGCCTTCGGAGGCGTACAAATGGCATTTTGTGGAAAACACGGCACGGAGGATAGCCGCGCTCTATAATTTGCACGAGATCCGCACGCCCGTTTTTGAACACACGGAACTTTTTGCGCGCGGCGTCGGCGACACGACGGATATTGTCAACAAGGAAATGTATACCTTTCTCGACAAAGGGGATCGTTCCATGACGCTCAAGCCGGAAGGTACGGCGGGTGTGGTTCGTTCTTTCATTGAAAACGGGTTGGCAGGGGGCGTTCTGCCGCTGAAAATGTACTATATTACGCCGGTATTCCGCTATGAGCGGCCGCAGGCGGGAAGGCTGCGCGAACATCATCAGTTCGGCGTGGAAATGTTCGGAGGAAAGGGCGCCGAGACGGATGCGGAAGTCATTTTGCTGGCGCGCGATTATATTGCGGCATTGGGCGTTGAGGGAGTGGAACTGCACCTGAACAGCATCGGATGCAAGCATTGCCGTCCGAAATTCAACGAGGCACTCAAAGAATATCTTCGTCCGCATTTAGCGGATATGTGTCCGACCTGCAATGCGCGGTTTGAAAAAAACCCGCTGCGCATTCTCGATTGCAAGGAAGAAAAATGCAGCGAGATCAATAAGAATGCGCCCAGGACCTTAGATTTTCTTTGCGACGAATGTCGCGAACATTTTGAAAAGCTTACCAAAATTCTGGATACCTGCGGCGTGCGGTACGCGTTGGATCCGAAGCTGGTGCGCGGGTTGGATTATTATTCAAAGACCGTTTTTGAATTTGTATCGACGAAAATCGGTTCGCAGGGCACGGTACTCGGCGGGGGAAGGTACGATACGCTCATTGAAAATCTCGGCGGGCCTTCGGTCCCGGCGGTGGGATTCGGGAGCGGGATCGAACGGATGTTGCTCGTTATGGAAAATACGGGGCGGCAGATACCCGAAGAGGAGCCGCTCGGCGTGTATGTAGCGGGCTTGGACGAAGAGGGCAGGCGCGCAGCTTTTTCGCTTGCGGTATCCCTTCGCAAGGCCGGCATATCGGCGGACATCGACCATGGCGGCCGCTCGGTCAAAGCGCAGTTCAAGTATGCGGGAAAAGTCGGGGCGCGCTTTGTCGTCGTGATCGGGTCCAACGAACTGGAAAGCGGCGCTTATACGGTCAAAGACATGGGAAATTCCGCGTCCGAATCGGTTCGTGCGGATGAAGTCATTGCATTTCTGACAAAGAGGTTTCAATGAAAGAGGTTGCCACGATTGTCAAGGTAACGGGTAAAATCGCCGTAGTGCAGATCGAAAAGCATGCCGAATGTGACAGTTGCAAAGCCTGTGCCTTCCGAAACGGAAAAAGCACTGTAAAATTAAAAGCATTCAACGAGGTCGGAGCCGTCGAGGGCGATCGTGTCATCGTACAGGCGGAAAAGGATAACCGTCTTTTGGCATCGTTTGTTGTCTATATAATTCCGGTGCTGACGGCGGCGGCCGGGGTTTTGATCGGTGCGTTTTGTCTTAAACAGGAAATCTGGATGGCGGTTTTGTGTCTTGCCGGATTGGCGGTCGGATTTGCGGCAGTGTTTTGTTTCGATAAGATTTTTGCAAAAACGCGCGGATTCGGTATGGAAGTCATACAAATTCTGAAAAAGGCAGATACTGAAAATAAGATTTGTTCGGAGGAGGATAACAATGGTAAAGGAATTTGACAGTGCGGCATTTCTTGCCGCGTTAGAGGAAAAAAAGACGCTGGTCGTTGATTTTTGGGCGGAATGGTGCGGACCTTGCCGTATGCTTGCGCCGGTCATGGAAGAAGTCAGCGATGAATTTGAGGGCAAAGCCGAATTTGTGAAGATCGATGTGGATGAAAATCCGGATCTTGCGCGCGAGTATTCGGTGATGAGTATCCCGTGCGTTATGGTGTTCAAGGATGGCGCAATGGCCGGTAAAAATGTCGGTTTTGTTCCGAAAGAGGCCATGAAAGAATTTATCGAGAAAAATATTTGAAATTTTTAGTTTTTTGCGAAATAGTTCTGGCAGATCCGAAAAGGGCAGGCTTTATGAAAGCCGTTTGCTCTTTTCGGATTTTATTTTTTGAAAGTAAAAAAGGAATGGAAAGGAAAGCGTGTTCGGTGTAAAATTGAATTAAGATATTGACAGATCCGAGAGAAATGAGGTAAACTAAAACTGTAAAACAAAAGAGAAAACGGTATGGATGTGTGGGAATTCCAGTATTTACGGAGGAGAAAAACGAAATGAAAGGAACGAAAGTTTATAAACGTATAACGATTTTAGTAACAGCTTTGTTTTTGTGTAGCATATTTTCACTGTTTGTAGGCGTATTTGCCGCTGGAGTAGATGTATCTTTGACAGGATTGGATCTTCTTTCGTCGCCGCCCGCAGAAGAAACTGTATATACGGCAGGAGAAGGCACTGTTACATATACGCCTGCGGCGGATGAAAATTCTTGCGCGGTCATAACTTTGAATAATGCGCAACTAACAGCAAATACTCGTGTGACGTATTGGTCACCAAATTGGTGTCATGCGGCGCTTGCGGCGAAAGGGGATGTTGAAATTGTTCTTGTCGGCGAAAGTGAAATTAACTTTTTGTCTTTGACAGGTTCAGCCGGACTGCTTGTCTATGACGGAAATATGACTATCAAAGGTAGTGGTTCACTTTCAATGGGCTTTCAGGAAAACGAATTCGCTAACAGCATTCAAGCAATTGATGTGATGAGCGATTATGATGTTTTTGAGAACAAAGAAGAATATGAGAAAGGCGGAAATTTTACGATTGAGAGTGGTGCTCTGAATTTTGATTTGACAAATTCAATATCTTCTGTAGGGATTAATGCGTCCAATAATATTCAGATCGATGGTGGCAATATCACAGGAATAGGACAAAGTAAAACCATTTATTCGGTGTATGGCGATGTCGTTGTATCGGGAGGTCGAATCGAGGCTCGGCAATTTGGCTCGACGTTTTTGTATGCGCGCCGAGGTAGCATTCAAATTTCGGGTGAGAGCACAATTTTGGAAGCGGCGAGTACAAAATCATACAGCACCGGAATCAATGCGGGCAGTATGGATCATTTGGATACCGATTCGGTTGAGGCAGGCAATATCGTAATACTGGGCGGTAAAATTAAATTGCAGGTTTCTTATATAGGTTTGTTTGCTCAATATTTGCCGAGCGTGCCCAATAGCGGAAATATTGAGATTTCCGGAGGGGAAATTGTTCTCGAAACGCTGTCGGGCAGTGAAGATATCGGGGCGGCAATTTTTGCACAGGGCGAAGATGCGCCGGAAAATTGTGCAAGTGTAACTGTCAGCGGCGGAAATCTGACGGCGCAGTCGGGCGGAGAAAGGGGTGTGGCGTCTGTCGGTATTTATGCGGACGGCGGCATTGCGATCAGCGGCGGT
>CASEFE010000061.1 GCA_949287105.1 uncultured Bacillota bacterium | reverse complement strand
TTTATTGAGAAACGCCAGCTCTTTCAGACGCTTGGATACCGTTTCAAAATTAAAGTTCACGGTATCGAAAACAGAAGCATCCGGTTTAAAACGAATAAACGATCCCGTTTTATCCGTCTTTTCTTTGGTATCCGTAAGATGTTCCTTCGGCACGCCGGACATATATTTGCCCGCCTTTTCGTCATAATACGAGTGAAAAGACATTTTATAAACGGTTTTGCGATAGACCTCCACCGTAAGCCATTCGGACAATGCGTTTGTGACCGATGCCCCGACGCCGTGCAACCCGCCCGAAAAAGAATAGTTATGCTCGTCAAACTTTCCGCCGGCATGCAGCTGTGTGAATACGACTTCCACCCCCGACACACCCGTCTTCGGATGAATGTCCGTAGGGATTCCTCGCCCGTTATCTTCCACCGATGCACTGCCGTCTTTATATAATTTTACCTCGATGCGCGTCGCAAAACCGTTCGACGCTTCATCTATGGCATTGTCCACAATTTCCCATAAAATATGATGCAATCCCTTTACGCCCGTCGAACCGATATACATTCCGGGACGCAACCGGACCGCATCCAATCCTTCGAGAATGGTGATGTCTTCTGCGCTGTAATTCTTACCCGCCATTTCGCCCTCCGTAAATACAAAAAACGTCCGTTTTCTTTCGGTTATTTTCTCAATTATACCACATTTTGCGTTTTTTTACAAGAGAAAAGAACAAAAAAACACTATTTTATCCGTGTTCTTCTTTTCTCTGATCACAGAAAAGTTCCGCCGCAAACTTATTCTTCGCACTCCTTTTCTCCCTGAACTTAGCAGCTCTTATGGCAATGCTTTTTACTTACGTCAAGTCTTCCATGATCATTTTGTCTGTACGTCTCTTGCGCGAAGAACAGCTTTTTATAATCGCTCTTTTATTCAACTCTTATATTTGACTTTTTTGTTCAACTTTTTTCCTTCCTCCTGTAATCACCTTTTTTATAAAGCACATGCGCCTTCAAAAGTAGAAACTTTTGAAGGCGCAGATAAAACGGCGTACAAAACAAAAAGGCGGCAAAATCGGCCGCCTTCAAAATATTCAGTCCATAGACAACAAAATCTGTTTCAATTCGTTAAAATCATGCGCAAACCGCTCGGCTCCCGCTTCTTCCAGCTGCTCCCGCGAACGGTATCCCCACAGCACACTTACCGAACGCATCCCCGCGTTTTTTGCCGTCTGCACATCAGTATCGCCGTCCCCGACAAACACGGCGTCCTCCGCCCGAACACCTAACTGTTGAAGTGTATAAAGCGTCGATGCGGGATCCGGTTTTACAGCAAATTCCGGACGGTTGCCCAAAATCAACGAAAATTTATACTCTTTAAGCAAACTTGCGCCCAGTACGTCTGCCGCCGCCTGTGATTTATTAGTAACAACCGCCAGTTTAATCCCTGCGTTTCGCAACGAATCAAGGCATTCCTTTTCAAACGGAAAAGGATGCGTATGCGCGTTCGTGCATGCGACGTGAATTTGACAATAATGCGCATAAAATTCATCGATCATGCCCTTTTTATCGGACGGTAGAGCCGACAAAGCAAAATTCTTTCCGCCATGTCCGACAAACGCCATTGTCTGTTCGCGCGAAATGGGCGCAAAACCATAATCGGAAAGCGCCATGTTCATACATATGTTCAGATCCGGCAACGTGTCCAACACCGTTCCGTCGAGGTCAAAAATTACCGCTTTTATCATCTTTTATCCTCTGCATTCTCCTGCCGTCACATCTTTTCAGGCACACCGATACCGAGAAGTCCGAGCGCGTTTTTCAGCGTGATCAACGTAGCTTCGGTAAGAGAAAGACGAAAATCCTTTGTTTCCTGTTCGGCGTTCAGAATCGAACAATCAAAATAAAATTTATTGAATTTTTGTGCCAGATCCACGGCATAACGCGCCACAAAACAAGGTTCGTATTTTTCCAACGCATCCCGCAAAACGTCCGGAAAATCTGCCAACTGCTTGATCACCTCAAATTCCTGCGGACAAACCTTTTCGATCGAAACTTTTTTGCCCCTTCCGCCCTTTTCCAATACGCTGTTTGCACGGGCACAGGTATATTGCACATAACAAGACGTTTCTCCTTCAAAATTCAGAACTTTCTCATAGGAGAATGTGATGTCTTTAATTTTGTTGTTGTAAAGCGCACCGAATATCACCGCGCCGACTCCTACCGTCTTTGCGATCTCCTCTTTATTTTCCAGATCGGGATTTTTCTCGGTAATGATATCCAAAGACTTTTGTACGCATTTTTCGATCACGTCTTCGAGATATACGACCTTGCCCTTTCGGGTAGACATCGACCCGTCTTCCAAAGACACCATGCCGTATGCAACGTGGATCAAATCTTTGGCCCAGTCTTTGCCCATAAGCTCCAAGACTTTGAAAATCTGCTTAAAGTGAAGATTCTGCTGATAAGCAACGACATACAGGCACTTATAAAAATCATAAGTATTTTTCCGATAAATGGCGGCAGCAATATCGCGCGTGGCATACAGCGATGCACCGTCCGAGCGCAAAATAAGGCAGGGAGGCATGCCGTATGCTTCCAGATCGACGATCTGCGCCCCGTCGCTCTCCGTCAGCAGATTCTTTTCCCGAAGCTCCTCCACGACAGGCGCCATTTTATCGATATAGAAACTTTCACCTGCCCAGCTGTCAAAATGCACGTCGAGCATTTCATAAATCCTGCCCACGTCTTTGAGCGTAAGTTCTTTGAACCATTCGAACAAAGCGACGCTCTCTGCATCCCCCTCTTCGATTTTTTTGAAAAAGGCGCGCGCTTCATCGTTGAGCGACTCGTCCTTTTCCGCCTCTTCATGGAACCTTACATACAGCGCATTGAGCGCACGAAGACCTCCCGCCTCCACGTCTTCCTTTTTTCCCCAACGCTTATAAGCGGAAATCAATTTGCCGAATTGCGTTCCGTAATCACCCAAATGGTTGATGCCGACGGGCGTATATCCCAAAAATTTATGAAGTTTGTACAGCGCGCTGCCCAATACGGTCGTCGAAAGATGCCCGATATGAAAAGGCTTGGCAATATTTACCGAAGAATAATCGATACAGACTGTCTTTCCCTTTCCTTCTTCCGAAGAACCATACCGTTCCCGCTCCGAGAGCACGCGTTCAAGCGTCTGTTTTGTCCAGAAAGCGCGGTCGATACGAAAATTCACATACCCGTTGACCGCCGCCACTTCCGTTACATATTCGTCCGTTGCAAAATTTGACGCAATTTCTTCGGCTATGAGCACAGGCGCTTTGCGCAAAGATTTTGCAAGGCGAAAACACGGCAACGCATAATCCCCCATCTCGGTGGTCGGGGGTACGGCAATCAGATCATATATTTCCGCTTCGGATAATTCTCCCGCCCGGATGCGGGCAGCGATATGTTTTTTGAAGTCCATAACGTCCTCTCGATGCTTTATTTCCTTTCAGTGTATCATATTTCAAGATTTTTGACAACTTTTTCGCATTTGACCGTGCTTTTATTTTGAGAATTTCTGCAAATATACTATAATACTGCCATTGAGGTGTATTATGAAACTCGGTGTTGTAGGTCTTCCCAATGTGGGAAAATCAACTTTGTTCAATGCAATCACGCATGCGGGTGCGGAAGCCGCAAATTATCCCTTCTGTACCATTGAGCCCAATGTGGGCGTTGTAGCCGTTCCCGACGAACGTCTGCAAAAGCTTGCCGCTCTCTACGACAGCAAAAAAATCACTCCCGCCGTTATCGAATTTGTTGATATTGCGGGACTTGTGAAAGGTGCTTCCAAAGGCGAAGGGCTGGGCAATAAATTCCTTTCGCATATCCGTGAAGTAGATGCCATCGTCCACGTCGTCCGCTGTTTTGAAGACGAAAATATTACGCACGTGGAAAGCAGTATCGATCCGGTGCGCGACATCGGCACGATCAATCTCGAACTGATCCTCGCCGACATGGAAACGGTGCAAAGGCGCCTGGACCGCGCCAAAAACTCCGCCAAAGGCGGCGATAAAAAATTTATTGCAGAGGCAGAATTTTTACAGAAAGTACTTGACCACCTCTCCAAAGAACAGTGTGCACGCACCATGCGCCTTTCGGATGATGAACAGGAGATGCTGCGCGATCTTTTCCTGCTCACGGCAAAACCGGTCATTTATGCCGCCAATATTTCCGAAAAAGACATGGGAAAATCCGACGCCGACCTTCCTTACGTAAAACAGGTCGAAGCCTTTGCCGCCAATGAGGGCAGCGAGGTGCTCGTGATCTGCGCCAAAACCGAAGAAGAACTTTCACAGCTTCCCGAAGAGGACGCCCAGATGTTCCTCGAAGAGCTCGGCCTTTCCGAAAGCGGACTGAGCAGGTTGATCAAAAAATCTTATTCTCTTTTGGGGCTGATCAGCTATCTCACCGCAGGTGAAAAGGAAACACGAGCATGGACCATCGTTAAGGGCACAAAAGCACCGCAGGCGGCAGGTAAAATCCACTCCGATTTTGAAAAAGGATTTATCCGCGCCGAAGTGGTCGACTGGGAAACTCTTCTTGAATGCGGCAACTACAATGCCGCCAAAGAAAAAGGAAAAGTCCGTTCGGAAGGTAAAGATTACGTCATCAAAGACGGCGACGTTGTGCTTTTCCGCTTCAACGTCTAAAATCCAACCGTATATTTTGCAATAAAATTTATAAGCGCACCCGTTGGGGTGCGCTTATTTTTTGATCAGATACATCAAAATGAAATTTTTATAAACATGAATTTTAAAAGACAAAAAATCGTTTCAAAATATCTTTTCATCGATTGATTCATTATTCAATGAATCAATCATGTGATTTGATTTTACAGTCACTTGTACCCAAGCAAGCTTAAAGCCGCTTTTAATCGCATTGCGTACCGAACGAATATTTGACCACGCCGAACAATAAAAAGGTACTTTGTTTCGTTGAAGAATTTCCTTAGCCAATCTGCTCGTCAAGGCGGAAGCTATGCCCTGACGGCGGTATTGCGGCAGCACGTCTATTCCGATCTGCCACATTGAATCACAATCCGCAGAACAACCGGCAAGGCCGATCAGTTTACCGTTGTCATAAGCCCCCACGGCAAGCACGTCCAACTCTTTTCTTTTTTCGCAAAGAGCATTCCCCCATTGCGGGAGATACAAATTTCCGAAATCCTTTTTTTCTAAAATTTGAATGGGATACGAACAGGAAACCGATTCCAACCGTTTTTCATCCGGCAAAAAATATTCAGCCATAAAACACACATTCATTCCCAACGGACGAAGCTGCTCCATCAATACATGAAGGTTTGGCGTTTCAAAGCAATGTTCCAAAGAAAAACGGGACATATAAGTTTCAACGATCCCCACAAGATTTTCCGAAACAGAAGCGACAATACTATTGCCGTAAGAAGTCAGATCGCACAAAAACGGAAGCTCCAAATATTTTCTGGCTCCTTCGTTTTTGGCTGAAATGACTACTTTATTTTTATAAGATAAAAAATCTTCCGGGTTGCAATTGCTGTCGATCGCAGATTGACGCATCGCAATTTTCAAAATTTCATCATTATTCATAATTTGATTTTTGAAAGATACTAAATTTTTGCTATCGGATTTTATCAATGAGTATAGTGAACATTTTAACATAAACAAGTAGAATAGGCAACTATTTTATCTGTCCTTAAAATCTTTTGAATTATTCCTGAAATTTGTTGAATGAAATCGCCACAACCCTAAAACATTATTTGAATCACTTTTTAAATGTTTTTTATAAAACCCTTAAAAGCTTACAGTTGATGTTTCAAAGAGAATCTGTGAATAAAAATGCAGTCTTTTGCCGCTTTGATGTATTTTACAAAATAGAATTATAAAGCAGTGTCGACCCACTCCAAACGTTCCGGACAAATTTTCGTGGCGGGAGCATCCAACCAAGCCTCATACCAAGCCAAAAGCTCTTCTTTTTGCTCTGCGCTTAGCTTTTCGTACCAAAGCATTCCTCTGTTTATGACAGAAAAACACTCCACACTTCTGCGCTGACGTATTTTATTCAATTCAATTTGTTCTTTTTCCTGTTCCGTATAAGGAACATACACATAAACAGGCTCTTTTTCTTCATATGCGGCACGCGCGGCCTGATACGGAACATCAATGACCTCATTGTATGCTTTCCCCCCGTTCGGATATTCCCGAACAAGTACATAATGAGATACCTGTTTTATTTCCGGTCGGGCTTCATGATGGGTGATCAACAATTCGCTTTTCAAATATCCTTTTTGAAGATCCGGATTTTCCAATACTTGCGTTTTCGTTTCGTTCAAAATTCTCATTATGCAATTCTCCTCCACATATAAACTTTTACATACGGCGGCATATTTTCATGCGCTTGGGAACCACCTATAGACGAAGTCCAATATTCATTATATTCTAATACCATACAATTTCCTGTTGAAGAATTGGGTATATTGAGTGGTCCGGAATTACCGCCAGCGGATACAACAAAAGTATTGTAGTTCATATTGTGACTATGTGAAGGAATCTGCTCGACAGTCAACGCAACAGTCGCATTACCGGCTTCTGTCCCTGCCCCGGCTTCGCTTCCGGAGGTCGCATATAAAAATCTGTCGTTGATTCTAACCCATGAACCACCTAAAAAAGAAGCTGGATCGGTGTCGGTATCATAATTTATATAAACGCTGCCGACAGGATAGATAATATTTAAAATTTCACCGAACCGCTCTTTGGGAATATTTCCGTTTGCATCCAACAGCGGAAATCCGCGAAATTGCAAAGTGTTTCCTACACTGTTTGTCCCGGTACCGATCTGAACGGCACCGCTTGCTTCAACGACGGCAGATTCGCCGATCGCAATCGCGGGCGAACCTGCCGCTTTTGCATTTGCCCCGATTGCAATACTGTTCGGCGCAGGAGCTGTCGCGGATGTTCCTATTGCGATCGGATTTAACGTAGCCGAAGATGATCCGGAATTTGCGCCTGCACCTATCGCTACGCCGCCACTTGAATTAGCCTTCGAAGTAGAACCGATCGCAACAGCATTGGATTCACTGGCAACTGTCATATTTCCGATCGAAACCGCCCCGGATCCGCTCGGATTTGCATTCATTCCCAACCCTATACCATATGCGTTATTGCCTGTATCATTAGCACCGCCGGCCAGAAATCCGCCGTCTGCCGATTTAGATTTTGCATACGTTTCTGCAATATTGTTCCCGATCCCGTCCTGAACCGCTTTTGTGGCATTTCCGACAGTCATATCCGGATAATTTCCGCTTTTTTGTGTATATTCGCTTGCCGCGATTCCGCCGAGCTTTGCGGAATCTTGTGCGTTCGCCGCACTGTCTGCCGTATTGGCATTTTGCGCAGTCGTCGCATTTCCTACCGTCATTCCCGCATAAGTACCGTCGATCTGTGCATAATTGGAAAGATCGATATCGGCTGTCGTGCCGATAAACTCATAATCTTCGGATTCGGAAATCCAAAGGTATTCGGAATAACTGTCACCCGATGTGCCTGCGCCTGTCGGGACAAGATAAATGAATGCCGAATCGCCAGGGCGAGGAAGTTCGGAAACGCTTGCCACGGTCTGGTAATGCTTTTGCGCATATTGTTTTGCCTGTTGTGCATATTCTTGCGCGGACGTAGCACTGTTTGCGGCAGTATCAGAAAACGTCTGTGCGTTTTCCGCACATTGTTGCGCCGTAACCGCGCTTGCTGCCGCATCTGCCGCAGCGGCAGATGCGCCCGCACGGCTACTTTCCGCTTCCGTAGCTTTTTGGTTTGCCTGATCCGCCGAATTTGATGCTTCTTCTGCACATACTTTCGCTTCTTCCCCAAAAACAAAAATTTCATCAAAAGAAACACCTGCTTCCCAGTGCTCTGTATCAAGCAGTCCCTCTTTATACGGCGGATTTCCCTTATTTCCCGCGACGATCGATTTTACAAAACAACCTATTTTGCCTTGTTCTGCATAATAAACAAGTTCCCCAGCTCCGTACTCATATGTCTCGTTCCAGATGTAAAAAGAACGCCCGGCAAAATAGCCGTTTGACAATTCTGCCCGCAACGACGTAAGATTGGACGCCAGCTCATTGTAAGCATCATTTTCCGATGAGTCCGTCAATGTCGGCGGTATGCCGCGTTCCACTGTAAAATACGACGATGAAGTTGCATATTTTTCACCGCTGCTTGCATAAATTTCAAACTGCATTCGCACAATACCGAACTTTTCCGTCACACATATCGGCAGATCCCTTTTCCATGCATGCAGTGCGGCACCTTTCTGATCGGTTATTCCTTCGATGTTTCCTTCAAATTCCAATAAATAGGGAGGCGTCAATTGGCCGTCTGGCAAACAAAACCGAGCCGATATCAACGCACCGGACGGGAAAGGCCCCACAAAAAATATTTGATTGCCCTCCGCCGCTCCCTGAAAAATGCGTTCGGGTACAAGACGTACGATCGCACCCGAAGCATCCGCAAAGTAGATCATTCCTTCCGTTCCTCCTCAAAAATAGGAGCGGCACGCCTCTGCGCGCCGCCCGCTTTGCTCTTCCATTATATAGCACGTTTTTTCTTTCTCCTACTGTTCCTGTCAATTTTTCGTATGCCCCCTTATAACCACCATCTCAAAAATTTTTGTGCTTTTTGCAAACTCCTTTTACTATTTAGAAGGCTATTTATTCAAAGCGGGGCGGAACAATATGTTCCGCCCCGCTTTGATCGTATCTGATTATTTTACAATTCGATTCCTTGCGCCGCGCACAAAATCATTTTTTTACTACATTTCAAAGAAATGAATGCCTTTCCCTTTAACTTTTCATACCGCAAAATTTTTATTTTATATCTTTTTGTAAAGACTGCGCAATATCTTTCCCTGCGCTTGTACCGATCCGATCTGCTCCGGCATCGAGCATGGCTTTGAACTGCTCGGCATTCCGAATGCCGCCCGACGCCTTCACGTTGCACTTGTCGCCGACCGTTTCTTTAAGCAATTTGACGTCCTCAGCCTTCGCCCCCTCGCCGAAATATCCGGTACTGGTCTTTACAAACGCCGCGCCCGCATCCCGCGCACAGGTTGCCGCGCGCATAATTTCTTCGCGGGTTAAAAGCGACGTTTCCAAAATCACTTTGACCGGATTTCCTTTCGCCGCCTTTACGACTTGCCGAATTTCCTTTTTGACATAAGCGTAGTTACCGTTTTTGATAGCCGAAATACAGATCACCATATCGATTTCATCCGCGCCGTCCGCAATTGCGCGCTTTGTTTCGAAAACCTTGGTCGCCGTCGTATTTTCCCCCATGGGAAATCCGACCACGCAGGCAATTTTAATGGCAGGCGAATTCCGTAAAAAGTCACAGCAAGCCGACACGTAAACAGGTTGTACACATACCGAATAAAATCCAAATTCCCGCGCTTCGTCGCAAAGTTTTTTGATATCCTCGCGCGTTGCCGTCTGTTTCAGAAGCGTATGGTCGATTGTCCGCAATAACCGGCGAAGTTCTGTAATTTTCTTTTGTTTGCGAAAAGCTTCAAACTCCGCCATTTCGCTTGCGGAAATCCGCTCCGTTTTATCTTCTTGAACCACCTTTTCGATTGGCTCTTTATCTTCTGTCAACGTATTTTCATTTACTTCTGTTTCATCTTTTTGTATTTTTCTCTTTTTTCCGAACATCATCGATCCTCCTCGATAAATTTATATACAAGCGGACGCGCAGTCAATTTGTCAACGATCGAGAATGCCTGTTTTACAAGCGCGCACGCTTCCTCATTTTCCCTTTGATAATATATTTCGGCCAGCGCATCACCTTTTTGCACTTTGTCGCCCGTGCGTTTTTTCAACAAGATGGCGACCGTATGGTCCACACTGTCCCCTTCTTTCATTCTGCCGCCGCCAAGCTCCAAGCACGCTTTACCGAGCGGCCGCGCAAATACGCGAACCGTGCCGCTTTTTTCGGCTCGTATTACCGTACGATTGGGTGCGAGCGGCAGCAAAGAGTCATCCTGAATGGCACGCGCATCTCCGCCCTGCGCATACACCATCTCTGCCAATTTTTCAAGAGCCGCCCCCGATCGGATCGCCTCTTCGGCCAAAGCCTTTGCCTCTTCTTCCGTGGTGCCGCGTGCGGCACACAAAATCTTTTGGCAATGAAACAGCGAAAGCTCTGCTAAATCGTTCTTTTTTCCTTTCAAAACATCGATTGCCTCGCGCACTTCCGCATTGCAACCGATACTGTCCCCCAACGGCTGTTCCATATCGGTTACGGCAGCTATGGTTTTCCTTCCCGCCCTGTTTCCGATATGCACCATCCATTTTGCCAATTGCTCCGCTTTTTGCGGTGTCTGCATAAACGCGCCGTCCCCATACTTGACGTCCAAAAGAATAATATCCGCAAAGGATGCCAGCTTTTTGCTCATCACCGACGATGCGATCAAAGGAATACTGTCGATCGTAGCGGTCACGTCGCGAACGGCATACATGCGCCGATCGGCGGGCACGGTATTTTTTGTCTGACCCGAAACGGCAGCGCCCACGCGTTCGACCTGACTTTCAAACTCTTCGGGAGAAAGATCGACGCGAAACCCGGGAAAACTTTCCAGTTTATCGAGTGTACCGCCCGTATGCCCCAAACCGCGACCCGAGTATTTTGCACAGCGAATACCCAAAGACGCAAGAATCGGCACGATCACCAAGGTTGTCGAATCCGACACGCCGCCCGTGGAATGTTTATCCGCAAAAACGCCTTCCGACCGCGGCCGAACACATTTTTCTCCGCTGTCTGCCATGGCCATCGTCAAAAGAAAACATTCCTTTTGTGTCATGTCTTTAAGAAGCGTCGCCATACAGAATGCGGCTATCTGTGCATCCGAGGCTGTGCCGTCCGTCACTGCGCGCACAAAAAAATTGATCTGTGCTTCGGTTAGTTCTTTTCCGCATTTTTTTGCCTCGATCACGTCATACACGGTCATTCGACAAATCCCCCTTTGCGGCGTCAAGATCCGCCCGTATTTTCTCCCGCCGTTATGATAAAATGCATATATCAATCATAAGGCGGTCAGAATATGTATATTCTTGCAACAAGCCCCCTCAGCGGAGGACTATATCTTCTGTTACTGTTTTTTCTTTGCGCCGCAGGCGTAATCGGGTTTCGCTTTGCACTCCTTCAAACGCGAAAAAAACGAAACGTTTCCGACGAAAAGAAAGAAAAACCTGCTCCCGAACAAAAAGAAACTCCCCCTCAAAACCCGAAAGCCGTTTATTACATTGTCGAAAAAAAGCGCGCACGCCCTAAAAGCAGCTATTCCGAGCCGAAAAAAATCCGATTTGATTAGCTTTTAGAATACAGCTTTTTCAATAATTTTTGCTTATTTTTTATCGTCTTCAAAACGAATGACGTTGTTTCCTTCATCCCAAAGCCGTTCCAGATGATAGAAAAGGCGCGACTCATCGTTGAAAATATGCACGATCACATCGCCATAGTCGAGTACGCCCCAACGCCCTTCACGCACACCCTCGGAATGACGGGGTTCCAGCCCCTCTTTGGAAAGTTTTTCTTCCAGATTGTCACAAAGAGCGCGCACCTGCGTCGTGTTGCGTCCGCTTGCGATCACAAAATAATCGCACAGAACCGTCCTTTCACGAACATCGACAATGAGTATATCTTCTGCCTTTTTCGATGATAAAAATTTGCAAATCTCTTCGGTAAACTTTTTTGTATCCATTTAATGACTCCTGTTTTCTTTATAATATTCAAACGCACGCAGGGTGAGAGGATAGATCGTTGCCCCGCTTTTTTTTAAGTACTTTATCTGATGACGAAGACACCGATACATACATTCATTGATGTCTTTATAATACCATTCCCGCAATTTTTTTACATGCGGAAAGGTTCTGCCCTGTTCCAGCATATCGGCAAGGAACAAAATCTTTTCCAGCATACTCATGTTGGGCCGGCCGGACGTATGGTACCGAACGGCATTCAATATATCTTCATCGGTGATGCCAAAGGTATGCTCGGCAAGATACGCGCCCGTAAATTGATGAAGTACAGACGGCGGAACATTCTCCGTCAAGGAAAACCCGAAAAGCTCCGGTGCCGACAGATCGAGGTTTTTTGCCGTATCGTGCAACGCCGACGCCAAAATAAGCGTACTTTCGGGAATTTTGTATTTCATTCCGACTTCTGCCGCCATCAGCGCTACCCGCATCGAATGCTTAGCGCGCACCGGTTTGAGATAACGAAGCGCATCTTTAACATGCGGCACGCGGTAAAGCTGGTTCGCTTCAATATAGTCTATGACATCTTCCGTTAAATACGGTTTCAGATCTTCGCCGAATGCACAAAGAACACGAACCTTTGTCGAAGAAATATTTCTGCCCACGTAATCGAGAACTTTAAAAACTTTTCGAAACTTTGCAAAAAATTTCAGCTGTTCCGTTTTGAAATTGACCGGATCCCCCTCGCGGTTGCATACCACAAGATCGGCCTCTTCCAAAATCAATTCCGGATTTTTCCAGCTGTAAAAATCTTTGAGCATATCCGACCCGACAAGCAGATAAAAACGTGCATCGGGGTATTTCTTTCGGAAATATGCCACCGTCAGATACGTATAGCTCGTTCCTCCGGCGTTGATCTCATAAGAACTGACTTCACAGTTTTTGATTTTTGAAAAAGCAAGCTTTGCCATGGCAAAGCGATCCTGGGCCGACGCCATGTTTTTTCCCTGTTTGTGCGGAGGCACAAAAGCGGGCATGACGATTATTTTATCGGTATTCAGTTTTTCTGCCGCCGCACGCACAATGTTGATGTGTTCGGCATGCACGGGATCAAAGGATCCTCCGAGAATAGCTATGTTCATAATTTCTTTACAATGTATGGCATTCCTCTGTCAAAAATATACTCTTTCGGCAAAATTTTCCTTTTTTCTTAAAGTATAACATAGAAACGGATCGGTTGCAAGGTTTGCAAAGATAAAAAATTGGAAAAACTTGAATTATCACTTCACAAGGTGCGATTCATTATGAAAAAAATTCCTCTTCCGCTTTTATCCGACACGCTTTTTCTGTTTTTTGCCGGTTTTTTGTTTTTTTTCTGTGTTTTCCGATTTTATCTCCGTTCCTTTGCGGCAGCGCTCGGACTAGGCCTTGTCGTTGCATTGGCCGGCGCCACGCTGTTTTTCTTGCTGCGCCGCGCACGACTGAACAAAAAATATGCAGGTTATGCAGAAAAAGAGGAGGCGGAAAAATTTCGCTTTCATCTTGCAGCGGATTGTCCCGAAAACAATGTTGCCTTGCTGGCAAAATGCCTTGAAAAAAAACAGCTTAGTGAAAAAAATGAGTTCGATGAAAGTTCGGAAACCCTCAAAGATATGCCGTCTTCGCCTGCGATGAAAATTTCCGGAAACGAGATCCGAACACAGGACGGCGTAACGTATGTTTTGTTCGGCTTTGAAAAAGCGACAGCAGACGATCTTGCCCCGGCACTGCGATCAACTGCCAAAAATAAAACCGTATATGCAAACGGCTTTACCGAAGAGGCGGCAGCACTTGCCCGCGCCTTTGACGTAAAACTCAGCGACGGTTCGGATGTTTTTCTTCTCGCAAAGGAATGCGGCTGCCTGCCGGATACGCTTATCTCTCCCCCGCGAAAGCCGTCAGGCTTTCGCGAAAAGTTTAAGTTCCGCATCCGCCGCGATGCCTGGCGCGGATATTTATTTTCAGGAAGCTTTCTTCTTCTTTTTTCGCTTTTGACGATTTTCCCGATCTATTACCTCGTATCCGGAGGAATTCTTCTGACAATTTCCGTAATCATCCGTATCTTCGGCAAAAAAACCGCCGATTGATTCTTTTTAAGCCGTCTTTTATATGCAGGCAAAAATATTCTTAATCTCTTTCCTCGCTTTTATACTCATTTTCCTTGCTTTTATGCTCGTTTCCTGTTCAAAAGATTCTCATTCATTTTCTTTCAAACAAGCCCGCTGCCGCGCAGAAATTTCTGCGCGGCAGCGGGCTTGTTCTAATCAAAATTTTTCAAAATTCGATATGTTCAAAATTTTTGCGGGAAGATCGCCGATATAAAATCACCTTCCGCCCGATCACGGCAACGCATTCGGCGAATAATTTTTCTGCCAGCACGGCTCCCAGCTCCCTCGCATCATCCTCGGCGTTGGTAAGCACATTGATTTTGATCAATTCGCGCGCTTCCAGCGCTTCCGAAAAAGAACGGATCATATTGTCGCTTAAACCGCCCTTTCCCAGCTGCCCTACGGGTTGCAAATTGGCGGCAAGGCTTTTCAGATTGCTCCTTTGTTTGCTTGTCAGCATATTTTTCTCCTTTTATATGTACGGCGGCAAAGATCACGGCCGCAAACTTACTAATCTTTGAATGAAAATTCCACTCCGCCCAATACAATGGTATCGTCTTCCTTTACGCCCCTGTCCCGCAATGCGCGGATGACACCTTTATCTTTGAGCACTTTCTGAAAATATGCCATCGAATCAGGATCGGACAAAACTACATTGCGTTCCAGCATATCCGCCAGTCCGCCAGTAATGTACCAGACGTTTTCGAGCTCGTCCTTCTCGATAAAAAATTCGTTTACGTCTTCTTTTTCATAAGAAAATTCGTCCGCAGGGATCGGTTCAGGCGGCGGAAGCGTGTCCAAAACCGCAAAAATCGCCTCAATGAGTTCGCGCGTACCCTCTCCCGTCACCGCCGTGATCGGATACACTTTATATTTGCGGCATTTTCTTTTGAATACCTTTTTATTCTCCTCTGCCCCATAAACATCGCACTTGTTCAGTGCCACGATCTGCGGAAGAGATGCCAGTTTTTCGCTGTATTCTTTGAGTTCGGCATTGATCTTTTTGAAATCCTCATACGGATCCCGTCCCTCCATGCCGGAAATATCCACGACATGCACGAGCATTCTTGTCCGCTCGATATGCCGAAGAAAATCATGGCCCAGCCCCGCACCGTCTGCCGCGCCTTCGATAAGCCCCGGAATATCTGCCGCCACAAACGATCGGTCATAATACTTGACTACGCCGAGATTGGGCGATAAGGTCGTAAAATGATAATTGGCTATTTTGGGTTTTGCCGCTGAAATTTTTGAAAGCAATGTGCTCTTTCCCACATTCGGAAATCCGATCAACCCTACATCCGCAATGACTTTCAGTTCCAAGATCAGATCATGCGGAAAAGTTTTTTCGCCTTTTTGCGCAAAATGCGGAGCATGGCGCCGCGCCGTCGTAAACCTTACGTTGCCTTTGCCGCCGTTGCCGCCCTTTGCCAAAAGTTTTCTTTCTCCGTCCGTGTATACATCGCATAAAATCTTGCCCGTTTCCGCATCCCGAACAAGGGTGCCGAGCGGCACAGTGATCACAACATCGTTTCCGCTCTTTCCGAAACAGTTGTTTGTTCCGCCCCTCTCGCCGTCGCCCGCTACAAATTTGCCGCCGTAACGATATGCCACGAGATCGTTCGTATCCTTGTCCCCTACGATATAGACATCGCCGCCTTTGCCTCCGTCCCCTCCGTCAGGTCCGCCGTTCGCAAAGCCTTTGAAACTTTTGAACGAATTCATTCCGTCGCCGCCGTTGCCCGATTTTATGGTAATTTTAACTTTATCCGTAAACATTGAAGATGCCATGCGTTCACCTCTTGTCTTTTTGCGTCAGTCGCCGCCCTCGGTTTTATTCGTACTTTCTTCGCTTTTGATATTATTTTTCCGCTTGCCGAACTTTTTTATAACATGCGCAATAAAATCGTATACCAATACCCCGCTAATAAAAACTACAATTGTCAGTGCGACCAAAAAAGGAATATTGGAAAACAAATTTTCGCGTCCGCCGTTGCTGAAATGCGATCCGACAAACCACAGAGCGTATGACATACTAAGCATCGCCGGCAGATAGATTCCCATTGCACGCAGCAAAAGCGAGGAGCTGTTTTTATCGATTCGGACGGCAAACGCTTTCAGTAAAAACAGCACGGCCCCGAACACGGCAAAAAATCCGCCGAACGAGTAAACCATCAGAACTGAATTCGGCAAAAGGATCTTCGAAGGATCTTGCCGATCGACCCAGACGGTTACGACGTCCCCGACCGAATACTGTGTTCCGAAATCGGACGACGTGCGTGCAGAATCCTCGATTCTGTACGTTTTGCCATTATATGAATATTCGAAAACGGCTGTCTCCCAGATCTTTCCGTCTTCCCGGTCTTTTGTTTGCAAAATCTCTGCGACGCGCGCCTCCACCTCGTCGCATCCGCTCTTTTTTTCGCGTACATTCACAGAATGAATGATACAGGTAAAGATACCGCCCACAAATGCAAGCACGGAGAAAACGAATAGGAAAATACTCATTCCCCTCTTTGCGCTCTCTGTCATATCCCCCCTCCGCAAAAATAAATCAAATTTCTTTATGATTTGCAAAATAATCGCAGCAAGTGCAAAGCGGACAATGCGCACAGTCGGGTTTTTGCGAATGACACACCCGCCTTCCGTGATAAATAAGCCAGTGATGTGCTTGAGACCAGTTTTTTTGCGGAATCGCCTCTTTGAGCTGCATCTCGGTTTTCAGAGGGTTGTCCGCATGCGCCAGGCCCAGACGATTGGACACCCGAAAGACATGTGTGTCCACAGCGATCGCGTCTTTATCGAACCAAACAGCCGAAACCACATTGGCCGTTTTTTGGCCGACGCCGGCGAGCGATTTCAGATCCTGAAAAGATTCGGGCACTTCACCGCCGAACTTATCGAGAATATCGCGCGACGCGGAAAGAATGTGCGCCGCCTTGCTTTTATAAAGACCGCAAGAAAAAATATATTTTTCCAATTCTTCCTGCGAAAGAAGAACCATACGCTCCGGCGTGTTATATTCTTTGAAAAGCTCGGCCGTGACCTTATTTACCCGTTCATCGGTACATTGTGCGGATAAAATAACGGCAATCAACAATTCATATGCAGTCGAATATTGCAGCGCGGGACGGGCATCCTTATAGATTTCTCCAAGGATGGCAAGTGCGCGCTCCCTCATCTGTGTGTCCATACCGTTATTTTAACACAAAATGCACCGTTTTACAATTGTTTTGCGGCGCATTCGATGACACTTGCAAAAAAACGCCGCTCGTATGTTCCCTGTTTTTTATCGGCCATATCAGACGAAACGCACAAACACTTTGCCCGCACAGGACTGCACCCTTGCAAATCCCACGAAAGCATTGTACCCCGCCGACATTACGATGCTTCGGGCGCGATAAAGATTCCCTTCCGCTATTTTAACAGAAATTCCGCATCCGACATTCGCTTCCCGCGGGGTCGAAACCGTACCCGCCGCAATTCCGTATCTTTTCAGGCGCGCCGCACAGTCAAGTGCCTGCGTTCGAGAACGGAATATCGCTAAGATCATTTCCATCTTTCCACCTTCATTCGTCAAAATTTGCCTGTCGCGGCATATATTAGTACAGTATATGAAAAATCGCCGCATTTTGTCGAGTCTGCAAAAAAACGACTCTTTGCAGACGCGCGGCACAAAAAAGAGGTGTTTGCATGATCTATTTCGATAATGCCGCCACAGGCGGGAGAAAACCTGACAGCGTGATTCAGGCCGTCAAAGCGAGCGTAGAAGGCCTTTGCGGCAATCCAGGCCGAAGCGGGCATTCCTTGTCTGTCGCGCTTGCCGAACAAATTTACCGTTGCCGCAAGTTGCTTTGTGCCTTTTTCGGTTCCGAAGACGCCGAACGGGTAATTCTGACCAAAAACTGCACCGAGGCGTTGAACCTTGCCATCTTCGGAATGGTATCCGATTTTAAGACAAAACATCCTTCCGCAATAAAACCGCACATTGTTTCCACCGTCGCCGAGCATAATTCCGTATTGCGGCCGCTGTTCTTTCTCGAACGGGAAAATCTCATTTCGCTTACCCTTGTGCCTTTGCAAAACGGAAAGATTCTTCCCGAAAACATTGCAAAATCCGTGCGTGAAGACACCTTGGCGGTCGTATTTACACTCGCTTCCAATGTTACCGGAACGGGCATCGATCCGGAAAAAGTGCGCACACTTCTGCCCGAACACGTCTTTACCGTTTGTGACGGAGCACAAGCCTGCGGACATATCCCGATCGATATGAAAAAAGCGGGAATCGACGCATTGGCCGTTGCCGGACACAAAGGCATGCACGGAATACAGGGTTCAGGCGCCCTGCTCTTTTCCAAACGGTTGAACCTTGCGCCCTTTATGTACGGCGGAACGGGGAGCGAAAGCGCAAATCCTTCTATGCCGAGCTTTTATCCCGATCGCCTTGAAGCGGGAACACTGTCCTGCCCTGCTGCCGCATCACTGACAGAAGGCACGCTCTATCTTATTCCTCGCCTTAAAGAGAATGCGCGAAAGATAAAAGACATGACATCATACCTCATCGAAGGTTTGCAAAATATCGATAACATCCGTACATATTCTCAACCCAATCCTTTCGGCATCGTGGCTTTTTCCTGCAAAACGCTCTCTTCGGAATTTTTCGCGCAAGCCCTTTCGGACGATTACCATATTGCCGTGCGCGGAGGATTGCATTGCGCACCCCGCATGCACGAAGCGCTCGGTTCCTTTGAAAGCGGCCTCGTGCGGGTCAGCCTTTCGGAATTCAATACCGAAAACGAATTGAAAACATTTCTTTCCGCCGCACAGCAAATCGCTTCCGCAACTTAAAAAATTTACTAAAAAAGCATAAAACAGATATCATGACTGATTGCCGATAAAAATTTGCCCGCTATAAATAGCGGGCGAGGTCCTTGCGGAAAGAGTTTTTATTACATTTTTTTAAGTTTTTCCACGATCTGTTTGAGCTTTTTACGCTTGAACCCGTCCAACATGGGAGCCACAGCGGCATAAAAGTTATCCAGCTCTTTGTCCGTCAAAGTTCCCGCACGGCGACCGCGTTCCGCTTCCGCATAAATGGCGCGCAGAATATCTGCCTCGCCCTTTCCCTGAAAAGCGCGGGCCATTTTCATCGTCATGTCCTGGATTTCTTCATTTTCCCGCTTGCCGTTTTCCTGCTTGTCGTTTCCTTCATACGAGTTAAAATCCTGCATATCGACCTCCTGAAAGAATTTGTCATACTCATCATATGCGGCAAATCGTTTTGCCGCCACGCTCCCAGGCAGAAGGGAAATAAAACAAAATTCTGCAATAGAGGTGTTTATGGAAATTTTATTGTTGCTCCTTGCCCTTCTTTCGCGTCAGAATAAAACGGCGGAGCCCGATTTTTTGCAAACGCTCGGGAAATTTTTGGAAAACGGAAATCCTGCCGACATTCTGAAAAGCGACTGGTTCCGTACACAGAAAATCGGCCGAATAAGCGGAAAAGAGATCGCCGATGCCCTGGAAGGTGCCGAAAAACTGACAAGCGGGAACCTTCTCAACGAATTGACCGGTAAAAACGGCGCATCCGTATTTCAGCTTTTGCAGGAAGTTCTTCCGGCTCTTTCATCCTTGCTCACTAAAAGTGCACCCGCTTATGCAAAACAGGAAAGCGGATGGCAAAATCCGCTTGCGCCCATTGCCGCCATCGCCGATGCGCAAATCATCTATTGTCTGAACCGTTACATATGTTCAGCCGCATGATCTTCTCATAAAAACAGCGCGCTTTTGTAAGCGCGCTGTTTTTATCGTTATTCTGCAATAAAATTTTTTATCGCTCGGCAATTTTTTGAAAAATGGAAGATAATTCCCGATCGCCGAACTCTCCTGCCGAAACAGACGGGCTGGAAACGGCTCCGTCTTTGATCGTAATGCCGACGTCATGGATACATTTCCCTTTCGGCCAATAGATTTTTGCCGTCGTCAATTTGATCGCTTCCCCCGTCAGATAATTGGAAAACGTCGTCTGCATAATTCCTTTTCCGTACGTGGAAGCAACATATTCTCCGCCTTTTTGAAGGTCCGTAATAAAAATATTTCCGTAATCCAAAGCACCGTAATCGATCATGACGCCGATCAGCGCTTCGCTCGCACTCGCCGTATTAAAATTTGCCGCCACGTAGATCTCACTGTCCGCAAAATATTCGGAATAGAGATTATCGCTCGCCCGTGCAATTTCTTGTTTTCCGCTGCGATAAACCGCTTTCAGCACAACGGGTTTGCTTTCCTTTGTATTGGCAAGAAAATAGGCGGAGATCTCCTGCAAAATGCTCAGTTTTCCGCCTCCGTCGTTGCGAAGGTCGAGAAGAACGCTCCCCGTTTTCTCCTCACGATACTGTTTCGCGGCGCGCGCAAATTCTGCGGCGGCATTGCCGTTAAACTGAGTGAGTTTTATATACGTTTGACCCGCCGGCACTTTTTCGTCGACATCGGTATACGCACTCACATCCGTCCATACGCCCCCGTCCTCTCCGTACACGACCGCATAGGCATACCCGCCCGCCGCATACAAAACATAACTTTCCTGGTAATTGGCCGAGCTTACTTCAATGACCGTACATGTGTCTGCATCCGCATCCGTTCCGTTTTCAGAAGAAAAACGTAGAAAAACACGATCGCCTTCCGAAAATTTCCCCATTTTTTCGGAAAGCACATCGAATGTAAAAGTATCCTCGATCGAATCGCGCGAAGCACCGACTCCTGTCACCCACGCCCCCGAAAAATCGGCGTTTTGCTGTGCAAAAAACACGGGAGAGCCGATGGCGACTTTGCTGATCTTGTTGGACTGAGCAAAAAAAGACAACCCGACGCCTGCACGCAATCCCTTTCCGGAATCCAGTACCGCATCGTACTCGTCGGCAGTGTAATAACAGGAATACCGATCCAGCATTTTTTCCGTCCCGCCGATCGCCGCCTGCCAGAAATCATCGTCATCGATCGCCTCGTAATATTCGTCCTGCATCTTTTCTTTGACCCAGAGAAGGGATTTCAATCCCTCATCCATCATCAGATAATATGTTCCGTACCCTGCAAAAAACAATGCGGCGGCAACCGCAACCGCGGCGACCGCCCAAAGAACTTTCTTCGTGATTGTTTTGCTGTTTTTCTTTTTTTCGTCTGTCATAGAGCCTCCGTTTCAACCGTTATTATCCCAAGGATAGCAGCGCAGCTCCCGAAGCTTGACTGTACGCATGGGATCTTCTTCCAAAAGAAATTCCGAATCGGCATTTTCGGGCGCAAGCATTGCCAGAAATTCACGGCAACTTCCGCAGGGCGACATCAGTTTGCCGTCCTCCCCCACGCATACAACGCGGCGAACCACTGTTTCGCCGTCTGTCAGCATCGTGGAAGCGGCATTTCTTTCCGCACAAAAACCGAGACCGCACGCAAGATCCACATTGACGCCCGTATAATATTTTCCGTTGCCGCCTTCGATGACAGCGCTCACGTACCCGAACGAGCAGAATTTTCCTCTGTTTTGCGGGTTCAGCTTGCTTCGCGCCAACGCCAACATTTCCTGATACGTCATCAGTATTCTCCTTTTTTATAAAAAACAAACATTGCGCCGTCTTTTTCAGATACGCGCCACACCGTCTTTTCTCGCCTGTTCGCCGACCGCCTTTGCTACCGCGGGAGCCACACGCTCGTCAAACGGAGACGGGATCACATATTCGGGCGAAAGTTTTTCGCCCACCAAATCCGCCAAAGCGCGAGCGGCCGCCACTTTCATCCCTTCCGTAATGTCGCGAGCGCGCACATCCAAAGCACCGCGGAACACACCCGGGAATGCCAAAACGTTATTGATCTGATTGGGAAAATCGCTTCTGCCCGTTCCTACGACATATGCGCCTGCATTCAAAGCTTCCTGCGGATAAATTTCCGGTTCGGGATTGGACATCGCAAACACAATGCTCTTTTCAGCCATCGTTTTGACCATTTCCGGCGTCAGCTGACGGGGTGCAGAAACGCCGATAAAGACGTCCGCCCCTTTTACGGCATCGGCAAGCGTGCCGCGCTGTTTTTCGCGGTTGGTGATCTTCGCGATCTCCGCCTGCGCCGTCGAGAGCCATTCTTCGCCTTCGCAGACGATCCCGCGCCGTGCCGTCAAAAGAAAGTTTTTCGCACCGCTTTCCATCAGCAATTTACAGATCGCGATACCTGCGCTGCCCGCACCGCAAATAACGATCTTGATATCTTCCAGCTTTTTGCCGACGAGTTTCAACGCATTGAACAATGCCGCCGCAACCACGATCGCCGTACCGTGCTGATCGTCATGAAATACCGGAATATCCAACTTTTCTTTCAATTTTTTCTCGACCGCAAAGCACTTGGGCGCACAGATATCTTCCAGATTGATGCCTCCGAACGAGGGGGCGATCATTTCGACGGTCCGCACGATCTCCTCTTCGTCCTGCCCCGAAAGCACGATGGGAATGGCGTCGATCCCACCGAATTCGCGGAATAAAATGGCCTTACCTTCCATGACAGGAAGACCTGCAAGACCGCCAATATTGCCGAGCCCGAGAACGGCGCTTCCGTCCGAAACCACAGCGACCGTGTTCCATTTTCTCGTATACGTATAAGCTGCATCCGGATCTTTTGCGATTTCACGGCAAGGCTGCGCAACACCCGGCGTATACGCCACCGAAAGCGAATCTTTGTCCTTCACTTCGACGAGCGAACGAACTTCATATTTTCCGCGCATCTGCGCATGCAATCTGAGAGATTTTTCGTAAATATCCATAGTACACTCCTAAAAATTCTTTTGAATCACGCGGCACGCTCTCTTTAACAAGCTCCGCTGCTTAAACAAGTTTATTGAGAATGGTGATCAGGCGAAAAGTGACCGCATCCGAAAATTTGCGAAGATTCAGCCCCATCACGCGTTCGATTTTATCCAGACGATACATGAGCGTATTGCGGTGCATATACAGTGTCCGTGAAGTTTCCGATACATTCAGGCTTTTATCCAGAAATTCTTCTGCCGTATTGATCATATCTTCGTCTTTGAGCAATTCCTTCGCGTCCCCTTCGAGCAAAATCGAAAGATATTCGGAGAGTTTGGATTCGGGCATTTCCTCCAACATCTTGATCAGAACAAATTCACGGTAACTGTGCACAAAGCCTTTGGACTTGAAAACCGAACTCATCCGAAGTGCCGTGCTTGCCTGCTGATAGGATATTCCCACATCGTCAAACCGACGGAACGTCCCCCCTACGCCGATATGCGCCCGCACGCCAAGCTCTTCGTATAAAGAACGCCCGAGAAAGGTAGCAAAATCCACCGCCGATTGGTATTCGGAATCTTCCCCCATGAACTTTACGACCGCGCAAAGCTTACCAGAAATACTGACGGCACAGTCGGCACCGTTATCCGTATACTGCGAAAGAAGGGTCAATGCATCGGATATTTTCCCTTCCGGAGAAACGGCAAGCGCAAAGCAAGGAAGTTCGGGAACGGAATATTTTACTCTGTATTTCTGAATATCGCTTGCCGCACATTCACCGAGAAGAATTCTGCGAATAAATTCCCCCTTCGGTAAATTGACTGCACGGCTCGCCGAATTTTCAATCATGTCCGCAAGCAGATACGCATAATTTTTTTGCACGCTACCCGTGCCGGGAATAGAAAAGATATATTGTACGTCTCTGTACTGTGCGCGGAATTTTGTCATATCCGCCGCATCGTCCTGTTCGATGCCGTTAAAATCTTTCGAAACCGAATACCCTTCCGCAAACAAAGGCTTTCCGTCTGCCGTGTAGACAGACAAATGAATCCCTGTATTTTCACTGATATTATGAATAATCTTTTTAAGCTCCGAATACATAAAAATACCCCGCATTTTTATGAAACATACTGAAAATAGCCTGCGTTTCCGCTCTATTATACCGCAATCCGCGATGAATATCAATAAAAAACATAAACAAGAGCAAAATTTTGCTGATTTTACACATTCTAATGAAGAAAACGACGGAAAAATAATGCGCAATTCAAACGCAATTTTTTGCTTATTACTTGACACATTTTTCTGTATATAGTACAATATTGTCTGAACAGATACCCGTTGAGATATCTTTCAGAGGCAAAAACGTTCTACAACACGTTTTCAAAAAATTATTTGGAGTATTCTACTATGATCGACATTGAAACGAAAGTTCCGGATACGAAAACAAAAGGCCGCACTTTTCAACTTGTTTGGTCTCTTATTCTGTTTTTCGGATTTGTTACGTTGCTTTTTGTGCCGAACATTGCACCTTTGCATGGATCGATCGACATCAAAGAGTTCAGCTTATGGTCGTTTATTCTTCGTTTGTTTAAGGGAGAACTGGTGACCGATACCATCTCAAAAGCCGCATTATACGCTTTTGTCGGCTTTTACGCTGTTTTGCTCGTATGCACGGTGGCTGCATTCTTTGCAAAAAGCAAGGGAGCGTTCGTTCTCAACTGCATTAAATGTCTCGTTGCAGTCGGCGTATCCGCTTTCTTTGTCTATTCCCTGATGCGGAACGAAATTTCTTTTGCCGATATTTTCCGCGATGAAAAAACCTATCTGGCATTGAGCTCTACCGTTCTTACTATGGCTTTGGGGATTCTCGGTATCATCGTGCTCGTGTTTTCTCGCTACAAAGCGTTCGGCGTGGTAAAGTTTGTGTCTTTTCTGCTCACGCTCGGGGCATTCGTTTTCGCACTTGAAAAATTTAAATTTATCGAAACTTATACATTCGAATCGATCTTGCGCGGCCTTACCCTGGCGGACGGTTTCACCAACACAATGACCGCATACGCTCTCCGCGCTCTCGCATGGGGAACGCTTGCCAACGCGGCACTTACACTCATCCTGATCACCCTTCCGCGTACGGGAATCATCGATGTTGTCCGTACCGCGATCATGTCCGTTATCGGGATCGCCGCCGTTGTACTTCTTGGACTATTTGCAGGATTCGGAAATCTTTTCGATTACCTCGGTACGGTAGGTTTTGCCGGTATCGCCTTGATTCAGCTGATCTTTGCAATCATTGTAGCCGCTGTTCTTCATGCACGCAAAGCGAAACAAAAAGAAGAACTGTTTGTAGTCGGTAAAGACAATCAAATGGCAATGAAAGGATTGGAAGCGCAAACGGAAAGCGCATCAGCACCTGCAACCGAACCGCAGGAAGCTGCACGCGCAAATGCGGCTTTTGAGGATGCGGCACAAATCTCCATCGAAGACATACAAAAAGAAGAAACCGCAGAAAAAGAATCTGAAACGGAAACTTCGGAAACTACTAACTATGACGAAGCAATCCGCGAAACGCCTTCCGAAACGGAGGAAGAAGAACCCTCCTTTGACTTTGAGCAGGCAAAATACGACGGAAAATTCAACCGCGCTTATGCGGATTTCGCTGAAAAACAAGAGCAACAGGCGCAACAGGCGAGCAACGCACAGCAAGCGGAACAGCAGGCTCCGATTTATGAGAACTTTAACGGCGCGGCACAACAGCCTTATTACGGCAACGGATACGCAGCACAACAACAGCCCACATATGGTCAGCCCTACGGAACGCAACCTCCGGTATATGGTCAGCCCATGTATAATCAGACTGCACAGCCCTACTATGCACAAGGTTATATACCCGACGCCTTTTTCAGCAGCCTTACTCCGGCAGAAAAAGAAGAATTTGACCGGCTGTTTATTTCCCGCGTTTATGGCGAAAACAAACGTCTTCCCGCCTATCGCATCGGCGCCGACAATCGCGAATTCTTTACCAAAATCTTTGTGTTTATGGGAAGATACCGCAACATTATTTCAGACGGCCTGCTCGAAAAGATTTACAATTACAGCAATTCCATTCGCTGAATAAAATCTTAAATATCCA
>CASEFE010000060.1 GCA_949287105.1 uncultured Bacillota bacterium | reverse complement strand
GCTGTAGAGAGTGAGGCAAATGTAACGGCTTATGTATTATGTATTCGTTCCGACGATGAATTCTTGCGATACAGTGGCTTGATGGATGTGGTCGCACAGCTTTTAAATGAACTTCCTGAGGAACAATTTGATACACTGTATGCGCGGCTTGACGAAGAAGTTCGGGCAGAATATAGGAATATTCGTTTGCATTATGAAAAATATGAAGGTGTCATAGACAAGATTTCCGAATTTTTTAATGATCTGTTTTTGAAATCAAACGGCATTGCGAGCGGAACGCAAAATTACGGAGAAACAACGCGCAGTTTGGTTGCGCTTTGGGCGCAGTGCACGGAAAACGTATAGACAATTTCTAAAAATTAAAAAAGGCGTTCCGTATTTCTATTGTAGAAATACGGAACGCCTTATATAAAATAAAAAGTAACAGTGAATAAAGTTGAGAAACTAGATATCGGCCTTAAATATAAAGTTTTGCGTGTTTCAGATTCAAAAAGATTAGGAGAGAAGAAAGAATTGCAAGAATATTTACTGTAAGAACTGGCCAAGGTCCGAGATATATAGTTAGAATACAACAAGCAATTCCGATAATCATGCTTCCGAAAACCATGATTAAAAGAGGCGCGCTGTTTTTGATAACTTGGATTTCTTTTGTCCAATCGTATTTCGGAAATTTGTAATTGAGGAAACTTCCGGCGAGAGCGATGAAGACGGAAAAGAAGAACGCGGTGAACAGTGTCAGAAGCCAAGCGACCCAACTAACCTGAATTTTAACACAAAAGAAGATTGAAAAAACAATAGCACAAATAAAATTAAAAACGAAAGTCGGTACAGCTTTTGCCATTAAAATTTTCCGCGCAGATAGGGGCATGGAAAAGAGAAGGCCTCGCGTATTTCCTTCAAGAGACAAAGCGCATGCGGAAGGGCAAGAAGTTCCGATGAATAAAATCAACAGTCCGGCTCCGGCATATTGAAAGAGCGTGTTAAAGGCGGATAACTCTGTATTATTGAGTAAATTCGGATCAAAAAATAGTAAAAAGAAAGAGGCAAGCAACATAAGAATATCGCCGCTGATGCTGTTGAGAAGGTAAGCGGGACTTGATAACAGACGTTTAAATTCCTTTTTGACCAAAGTTGTCATAGCGGAAGCGCTCCGAATTTCTTTTGCCCTATAAGCGCGGGAAAAGGAACGATTTTGCAGTGTAGATTCGATCTTATTATATAAAAGAGTAACAATAAGAATAAACAATATAGCTGCGGCAATGGAAATTGCAAGAAAAATCAAAAGTCCCCATATCGTTTGATTTGTCAACGTTTGTTGAATGAACAGGGCTGGATAGTAAATGCGGCCGATCAATAAATTTCCGATTGCGCCCATATCGATTTCACTCTGGTTTCCCATGGAAAAGGAAATGCTGAAACTGGCAATCATAATCCCGATGAACAGTGCAATGGAAAAGATGCTCTGTAAGATTGCTTTGTGGCGAAGTTTTGCGGTGAGGGCGTAAATCAGTGTACTGAGTGTTACGCCGAGAATAAGCGGTAAAATCGGGGCAAAAAGAACGGAAAACAAAATAGTAAGAACGACAAAAGCAGAAAAGGGCTGGTAAACAAAATAGACGACAGTTGCCGGAAGAGCTACAGCCAATACAAACGCTAAGCTTGAAAGATACGAGCAGAGCAAACGCGAAAAAATGATTTCACGTTTGGAAACAGGCAGAGCGAGAACAAGATCACGATCCTTTGTTGCAAAAAGGATCGGGCAACCCTGAAAGAGCGTAAAGAAAAAAACAATAAGAGAAGAGATTGCAACCATGAAAGCGGGCAACATATCGCCTAAACCCTGTTCACAAAATCCGATCGAAAAAAGTACAACGTAAAAGAGAAGAACTGCACCGACAAGGATCAAGGCTGCCAATGCGCCGACTGCGCGGCGTTTAACGCGGGCGTCATCGGATTTACGGACTTTATTGATGCCGGTCAAGCCGAGGAGCTGAACTTTAAGCAAAAGAGGCCATTTAGCGCGCATCGTTTTCCAAAACCTCCATAAAGATAGCTTCCAGGCTTTCGTCTCCCCGAACATCTTCCGTTTTTCCGCTTGCGATCAGTCGGCCGTTTTTAATGATGGCGATTTTATTGCATAGCTTTTCGGCAACATCGAGTACATGGGTGGAAAAGAAAATGGCGTTACCTTTTTCGCACATTTCCCGAAAAACCTGTTTCAGTTTGAAGGCCGCTTCGGGGTCAAGCCCGACGAGAGGTTCGTCCAGAACCATGAGCTTTGGCTGATGTAAGAGTGCACCGATCAAAGCAATTTTTTGTTTCATTCCATGCGAATAAGCACCTATGAGAGAATTGAGGTCGTTGGAAATACGAAACATCTCTGCGTAAGTTTGAATTCGTTCTATACGAGTTTCTTTGGGTACCTTGAACATATCGCCGATAAAATTTAAGTATTGTATGCCGGTCAGAAAATCATACAGATCCGGATTATCGGGAATAAACGCAGTAATTTGTTTGCAAAGGACGGGTTCGTCTTTTACAGAATGCCCATCGATTCGGATTTCACCGGAATCAAAGCTCAGAATTCCGGTTACGGCGCGCAAAGTAGTGGTTTTGCCTGCTCCGTTCTGACCGATGAATCCGTAAATATCTCCGGCGCAGACGGTCAAGGACAAATCGTCGACGGCTTTTTTTGATTTACCGTAAATTTTTGTGAGATTCTTAATTTCTAAAATAGGTGTATTCATAGTAACGCCATTATAGCATGGAAGAAAATCTTTGTCAATATCATGTAAAGCAAATGAAAGCTTGGTGAAAGTTAAGATTGAATCATGAGTGCTGTTTTAGATTTACGCTGCAGAATTGTGTAAAATTCTTGTCAGAAAGAGCCGCAAGGTGTATAATAGAAAGAAACGGGAGGCAGAGATGAAAACCATACGGTTTGCAGGCAGGGAGGTACCCGCGATTATTGTCGGGTGTATGCGCCTGAACACAATCGGAGTCAAAGAACAAAAAGAGTTGATTTCCGCTGCAATGGAACGGGGACTGTATTTTTTTGATCATGCAGATATATACGGACGGGGTGAGTGTGAAAGCGCATTCGGAGTAGCTGTTGAGGATTTGAAAATTCCCAGAGAAAAGCTTTTTATCCAATCCAAATGCGGCATTATCCCGCATAGAATGTTTGATTTTTCCGAAAAACACATAGTAGAATCGGTGGATGGTTCACTGAAACGTCTGCGTACCGATTATTTGGACAGTTTGTTGTTGCATCGTCCGGATGCGCTTTTTGAACCGGAAGAAGTGGCGTCTGCGTTTGATAAGCTGGAGCGAGCGGGAAAAGTGCGTGCGTTTGGTGTATCAAATATGAACCCTTATCAGATGGAAGTATTGAAAAGCGCCGTAAAACAGCCGCTAGTGGCGGATCAGTTGCAGTTTTCGGTTGCACATGCCGGAATGATTTCTTGCGGGATTGAAATGAATATGAATACGGATGGCGGAGTCGCTCGCGACGGGTATGTTTTGGATTACTGTCGTCTGCATTCGATGGCGATACAGGCGTGGTCGCCTTTTCGTTACGGTTTTTTTGAAGGAGTCTTTCTGGATGATCCGAAGTTTGGCGATTTGAATGTCGCATTAGAGGAGATCGGCCAAAAATACGGCGTGGGAAAGGCTGCGGTTGCGGCGGCATGGATCTTGCGTCATCCGGCAAAGATGCAAGTGATTACAGGCACTGCAAATCCTAAGCATTTGCTGGATATCGCTGAGGGCGGAGAAATCGTTCTGTCGCGAGAAGAGTGGTACAGAATTTATACGGCGGCGGGGCACAGATTGCCGTAAAGAGAGGAATGCAGATGAAAATTGTGGTGGCAAGCGGGAACAGAGCAAAACTGCGTGAAATTTCCCAAATTTTTACCGGGCATGAAATTATATCGATGCAGGATGCGGGCTTTGCAGAAGATATTGAGGAAAATGGCTGCACATTTGAAGAGAATGCGTTGATCAAGGCGCGTGCGGTTCAGCAAAAATTGCATTGTGCGGCTCTTGCGGATGATTCCGGGCTTTGTGTCGATTATTTGAATGGCGCTCCCGGGATTTATAGCGCAAGGTTTTGCGGCGTGCACGGAGATGATGCGGCGAATAACCGTCTGTTGCTGGAAAAAATGAAGGGAGTAGAGGAAAAAGACCGCGGGGCGTATTTTGAAAGCTGTGTTGCTCTTGTACTGGAAGACGGAAAGAGCATTACCGCCACGGGTAGGACGTACGGCCGCATTCTTGAAAAAGAAGTAGGAAACGGAGGATTCGGATACGATCCTTTATTTTATAGCTTTGATCTTAATAAAGGATTCGGGGAAGCGACGGCTGAAGAAAAGAATTCGGTGTCTCATCGCGGCAGGGCTCTTGCCTTACTGGCGCAAAAATGGGAGGAACAGGCTTGAAAACGCTTGTAGTTCTTTCGGATACGCATCGAAACACTGCGCCGCTTGAAAAGATTTTTACGGTTTTAGCAGAGAGCGATTATATAGTGCATTTAGGAGATATGGCTTCGGATGCAAAAGAAATTTTTTGCGAATATCCGGAAAAGACGTATGTAATTGCCGGAAACAATGATTTTTGGGGCGGAGAGAGCGAAGTTGTATTTGATATGGAAGGGCGGCGCGTATTTGCGTGTCACGGCCACCGTTATGGTGTGAAAAGCGGATTGGAAAAAATAAAAGAAGCGGCAAAGGAACGGGATTGTGATATAGTATTGTATGGACATACACACGAAGCGGAAACACATGAAGAAGAGGGGATCTTATTTATCAATCCGGGTTGTATGGCGAGGTATTCTGGTCAAAAAACCTATTGTTATTTGGTGGTAAACGGCAAGAAGGCTGTGCCCACGATCGTAGAAATACGTTGAAAAAAGGTGCAGACTCATAAAGATTAAAAAGCAGTCGTATAAGCGATAAAAAATGCCTTAAAGCGGCAAAGGAAAGTAATATGTATAAAATATTTCGGATGATATGTTCTATAATTGCAGCCGTTTTGGTGGTTGCGTGTATATTTTTTGGGATTTATCTTGGAATGCTTGCGTTTTGGTGCGGCGCGGCAGGCGTTCTTTTGTTTTTTGTTTTGAGTATGTTCTTTAAGTATCTGCAGGAAGAGAAAGAAGCGAAAGAAAAAAAATCTTCGAGCGATTTAATCGATAAGAAGGATGAAGACGAAAACAAAAAATAAGCATCAAATTTGATTCAAATAAAAATTGAAAACAAGGAGGAATGGAAAAATGCGAAAAGATTTTGGAGCGCAAACATATCTTTACCCGATGCCCGTGCTGATTATCGGAACGTATGGGGAAGATGGAACGCCGGATGCAATGAATGCGGCATGGGGTGGAATTGCAGACGATTGCAAGATTGCTATTTGTCTTTCCAAGTCGCATAAAACGACAAAAAACATTCTTGCCCGGAAGGCGTTCACGGTAAGCGTTGCGGACGCGGATCATCTTGCGGCGTGCGATTATGTAGGAATTGTATCCGGAAACAATGAGCCGGATAAATTTGCAAAAGCGGGTTTTCATGCGATTCGCGGCAAAGTGGATGCGCCGATCATTGCAGAATTGCCGATGACTTTGGAATGTAAACTGGCAGAGGTTTACGGAGAGCTTATCATCGGAGAAATTGTGAATGTCAGTGCAGACGAGCGCGCATTGGGAGCGGACGGAAAAATCGATGCACAAAAATTACAGGCGATCACATATGACCCGGTGCATCACGATTATATACAGCTGGGCAAAATAGCAGGGAAGGCTTTTTGCGACGGTAAAAAACTGAAAAAATAAAGTTTTGAAAAAAAGCAAAGAGGCATTTAATCATTTATAAGGAAATAATTGCTACAAGATTAAAATTTTATTAAACGCCCGTAAATTTATTTTCAATAGATTTACGGGCGTTTTTGTTTAATTATAAAATATTTAAGAGAAATATAACGGGCGGGGAGTTTAGCGGTAGGATCGACATACTGTCGAAGTAAAAAAACCGTAAAGCAGTTGTAATTATATAATTTTTTTGGATGAAGGGAATGAATTGTCAAACTAAGTGCAACACTTGATGAGATTTTGTTGGAACAAATCTTGTGGAGTTTTGAAATGTAAAACCTTTTTGGGC
>CASEFE010000059.1 GCA_949287105.1 uncultured Bacillota bacterium | reverse complement strand
TGTTGGGAAATTGTCAAATAAATTTTAAAGAAATTGATACGCCTATGGCAACCCGAACCAATATGGTTGAACAGCGATAGGTTTTTGCCAAATAATAATGTAAATTCAAGTATATTTTACTTATAAGGTAGCATTTTTATCCACTAAACCCATGTTATACACCTATTGTAATCCGAACCCCTGTGGTTGGACGGCAATAGGTGTTTTACTTTTGGGTAGGGCAGAAGGTATAAATTTAATAAGTCAATATTCATAAAGACAGTGTTTTTTACAATTTCAGCTGAAAAGCCCTAAGAAAGTTGTTGCAAATGGCTCATAACATTAAGGATAATGGCTTTTGTTACGATTTTGCCGAAAGTGTAAAATCATTAAAAAACACTGAAGTTTTTCTCGTTTGATAAAGGAAAAGTTGCGTTACTGAATAGTGATAAGAGAGATGCGAGGGTAAGAAAAAGATCGTTGCATTTGCACTGGTTTTATATACATATAAAAGTTATAATGAGGAGAGTAAAATCATATCGGTAAACAATAAAAGTCTGATTCTAAGCATTCTATTAAAATAAGCTCATGTGAAAGTAAATTTTATGGATAAAGGATAAAAATAGCAAAGCATCCAAAATTATGGATGCTTTATTATCTTTATCGCTGGAGGAAACTAACAAATTTGTGAATATAAATTTCAGATATGCTTGCTTTTATTTCAAGAAATTCTTCTTGATAAATGCAGGATATTTCTGTTAAAAATCTTTTCAATTTAAAATATTCTTCTATTTTTGAATAAGGAATACGCAAAGAGTAATTTTTGTAGCTTTTATTAAAGAATAATAAAATTTCATTTTTGAGTTTTTCTATACCAATACCATTTTTTGTGGATACAAATATGCTATTTTGAGGAAAACCGTCACGCTTTTCTAAAAGGTCACATTTGTTCATAATCAAAAGATAGGGAAGCTGAAAATGCATTTCGTTTAATACATTAAAGGTTGTATTTAATTGCATTTCATAATCTTCGGCGCAATCACATACGATTAACGCAAGATCACAGTTTAATGCGCTTTCTAAGGTGGATTTAAAAGCTGATATTAGATTGTGTGGCAGCTCTCTTAAAAACCCGACGGTATCTGTCAAAATAAATTCTTTGCCATCGATACAAAGTTTTCTTGACGTAGTATCAAGTGTGGCAAATAATCGGTTATCCGCATAGGTATTTGCGTTTGTTAAATAGTTTAGCAGAGAAGATTTTCCAACGTTTGTGTAACCGATTAAAGAAATGCTGTAAGCATTATTTTTTTTACGATGTGCTAATGTTAATTCTCTTCGGCTTGCAAGACTTTTAATTTTTTCTTCTAAAAAATGTATTCTGGTGCGTATTCTTCTGCGATCGGTTTCAAGTTTGGTTTCTCCAGGTCCTTTTGAACCAATTCCGCCTCCTAATCTGGATAGTTTTTCGCCTTTGCCTTTAAGACGAGGATATAGATATTTTAGTTGAGCCAATTCAACTTGTAGCTTCCCGTCGTTACTTTTGGCGTTTTTTGCAAAAATATCTAATATTAAAGTTGTTCGATCAATTACTTTTAATCCCCCTAAGGCTTCGGAAATATTCAATGTTTGAGAGGGGGTAAGTTCACCATTAAAAAGTACCGTTAAATTTAATCCTTCTAATCTGTATTTTAATTCTTGAAGTTTTCCAAAACCAATATATGTGGCAGGAATAATTTCACGAACGTTTTGGTAGAGAGTGCCAACGTATATTGCGCCTGCGCTTTCAACCAAAGATACGGCCTCTTTGTGTAATGATTTATAATCATTTTTCAAAATTGGTTGAATAATATAAATTTTTTCGGTAAAATCGTCTAAATTAGTGGTTATCATAGTAATATGTTACACGTAATTAGTTGGTATTATTTGTTGTTGGAATCTGTTTCTCGTAATTTTACTTTTTCTGCAACAGATCGCCTGATGTCTTCACTGATTGCTGCATAATGTTTTTTGGTGGTATTAACGTCTTTGTGACCTAGAACATCTGCAACAACATAAATATCTTTTGTTTCTCTATAAAGCTGTGTTCCATAAGTACTTCTTAATTTATGTGGGGTTATTTTCTTTAATGGAGTTACAATTTTACTGTATTTCTTTACTAGATTTTCTACGGCGCGAACACTGATGCGTTGCATTTTTAACGAAAGAAATAACGCGTGTTCATCGGGGGGAGTGTTTTTATCTTCTTCCTTATAAGCGAGATAACGGGCTAAGGCATCGGCAACTTCATTGGAAAAATAGAGGATCGTTTGATTTCCGCCTTTTCTTGTTACCTTAAAACTGTTTTCTGTAAAATCTATATCTTCATTGTTTAGTCCAACTAATTCACTGATACGAATGCCGGTTCCAAGAAAAAGCGTTAAAATTGCGACATCGCGTACTTTATTTTTTTCATGAAAGGCGCGCTGGTGGTTGTTCATCCCTTCTCCTGAATCGGCGCAATTTAATAGATCAGCTACTTCATTTATTTCCAGGCGAACAATTTCTTTGTCATGCAATTTTGGTATAGCTACTTTTGCTGCATTATCAACATTTATTTGTTCTTTTTTAAAAAAATATTTGAACATTGCGCGAATAGAGGAAAGTTTTCTAGCTTTTGCCCGTTCATTACACGTTTCGTGCTTTCCGTTGTATTCATAATGGCTCAAGTAGCTGATAAATTTTTCAATATCAGTGCTGGAAACGATTTCAAGGTCTTTAACTTCAAAGCTTTTAATTGGTTTGCTATTGAATTTTTTTTCTGACAGATAATGGAAAAATATACGTAAATCATAAACATAATTCATTCGAGTTAATGTGCTCGTCAAATTTTCAATGCCTAATAAATAGTCGCTGATAAAGGGGGGGAGTTCATTTAACAAGCGATTTATTGTGCTTAAATTTTTAAGATCTCGTTCTTTATAATAATTTTTTACCATGTTCATATTATACAGTATTGTTATTAAAAAATCAACATTTGATTAAACCTTTAAGTGTGAAAATGTTTATTATAGTAGTGTAAGTATTTGGATTGATTTATCGAAAAGATTTAATCATATTCAGTCATTAAAATTAAAAAATTGATAAAGTAGGGTAGTTAAATTTTAGGGTAATACAATAAATGAAAACATCTTAATCTATGCGTAAAACACGACTTTTACGCATAGATGGCTAAAAGCAAACAACTTTGAGCTAAAAATGACTTTTTATAATTCTTATACTGAAATTTGTTTATTATACAGTCGAATAATTTATCGTATTATTTTTAATCATAATTTTAATTGTGGAAGATTCTTTGTTTGAATTTATTTTATCTAAAAAAGCTTTTACTGCGTTTGCGGGAATTGCTAAAGATATGTTTTCATATCCTTCTAAAATAATACCTAGCGTGTTTATACCGATAACATTTCCAGTTTCATCAAATAATGGGCCGCCTGAATTTCCGCTGTTTATAACGCTATCTGTTTGAATCATTGAGTAGCCATATATGGATTTGTAAAGCTTTGCTTCGTTTAATGAAACAATGCCTTGTGAAACAGAAATTCCGTAACCAAGCGGATTACCAATAGCTATCACCGATGTTCCTGCCTCAGGTAATTTAGATGTTTTTAGGGCGCAAAAACGATTAAACCCTGAGCTTGGCGTTGATTGATTGTTGGTAAAAGTTTTAAAATTGTTGTTAAATTTTAGAAGTGCAAGGTCCCCTTTCTGATCGTAAGCAATTGGTGTCATTTCGAATAATACAAACTTATTGTTACCATTTAGATATTTCTTGCCCCTCTCAAAAATTCCAAATATAGATACGTCATCGATATTAACTTTAGCGTTTGCTTCTATTCCCTGCTGCTCATTTTGAGAAACTAATTTATTTATTACATGTAAATTGGTTAGTACATAACCATCTTTGGTAATCAAAAATCCAGAGCCTTCTGAAATACCATAATCTGAATAAGCTATAATCTTAATAGAAGAATCAATTTGTAAATTTGTGATTTTTTGCGCTAAATTTTTGTAGGACTGTAATTCTTGTTGATAATTTAATTCAATTTCTGAATCAGAATTGGCTACAAAATAATCTGAATCACCAAAAATATTTGATTTCATTAAATCTTGCGCAACTGGATCCGTCGACGCTTTTATGTTCATAGAATTTTTTATAAAATTGAATTGTTGAGGTGTTGAATCTTCACTAATTACGTTGTAATTTATATTGTAGTCTCTTAAAAAATTAAAAATTGTATCGGAAGGCGTAGCAAAAGTTAAACCATAGGCATAAGAAGTCTCGCTTGCGTAAGGAAATGTATACTTGACACGTAAATTTATATTTCCGATTACATAACCGTCGCTATTAAAAAGCGGCGCGCCCGCATTACCAATGTTGGAGGCCATATCGGTTTGAATTAAATACTCAAAAGATCCGTCAAAAAAAGGTTTAATTGTATTAGATGAGGTTAAATTATAAAAAGAAGATTTATGGCTGTTGGCTGGATTTGAAATTATACCTTTAGAAAATAGAAATAAATTATCTTCCTCATCAGAGACAACGCCAACACTAAAACACGGTTCACCGTGTGAAAGCGAATCGGAGTTAGAAAACGCCAACGCTTCCGGTAATTTAACTGATTTTCCCGTTAATGAATCTGTGGCTGATCCGTTTAATATATTTGTTATTTGAAGCAGAGCTAAATCAGCATTGTTTGCTTTTTGAAAATTGCTATATAAAGAAGCTTCCAAGAGTTCTCCGCTTTGGAGCGTTATGGTGCATTGCGGAAAGTTTATTTCTTCAAATAATATTGATGAAGTCAGAATAAAGCCATCAATTTGATTAATTATATAGCCTGTTCCGGTGTTTGTTTTTGAAGAGTATTTGGCTTTTACATTGACTGAAACTACTGAATTATAAACTTTCTTGTATAATGAAGCATAATCTATGGATGAAAATGTTTCATTTGTTTCATAAATTTCAGAATTCTGTTCGAATGGATTCTGATAAAAATTATGTTTTATCTTAGTGTTTGCCGAACAGGAAACAAAGATATTTATTACGATCAATAGAAAAACTATTAAAATTGTGTATTTTTTTAATTTTTTCATAATAATTTTATCTCAGTTATCTTTGGATGATAGATTATTTAATATAGTTTCAGTATAGATATTCAATAAACCAGATGGATACGCAAGAGCAACCCGTTCAAAATAAGATTGAGATTCAGGGTTTTTTGAATCTGATAAAACTTTTGAGGCATTCATACCGATAAGTTGTCCTTCTTTGTTAAATAATGCGCCTCCATACATATCAAAATTGATTGGTGCTGAAACAATTACATAATTAAAAGATTGGTTGTTATAAAACAAGGGCTCAAAAATTTCTGGGTCTGATTCATTATCAGATATTGAACCACTCATAATGCAAATCTGAATATTCGAAACTAAATTTGCGCTAATCGCTGATTCATTTATAGCATTGCCTAAAAAATTACCGACTGAAAAACATGGATCACCTGTTTTAACTGTAAAATCACTAGGTTGTGAATAAAATTGAAATCCGGGTTTGGCGGCGGACTTATTCCCTTCAGGATAATAATAAAAATTATCGTAAAATTTAAATATTGCGAGTCCTATATTCGAGTCGTATGAAATTAAGTTCAATTTGTATTTTGTAGAATCGTTAAAAGAATCCGCTAAAACAGCATAAACAGAAGATGCTTTTCCAGTGTAAAGAATTTCATTTTTATATATTTGCATATATGCAGATTCGCTCTTGGCGATAATATATCCCTCGCTGTTAAATATGATTCCTGACAACACGCTAACAACACGAAGACTTGATCCTGTCTGCGATTTTAAGGTCCCACTTGAAATAATAGAAACGACGGAACGTGAAGCAAGCCCGATATTTGTTTCTGAAGTATTAGAAACATCAATAGATGTTTTGTAAATGTTTTGCGGCGCCAGATCTTGGGTATAAATACCTGAGCATCCGGATACAAATACTGTCCATAAAAATAACAGTATAAGGTTTAAACTAACAATTATTTTATGTTTTATGTGTGACATAGTACTTTGTAAAAATAAATTATATTAAAATACTGCTCAGAATTGAATAAGAATGTGGAGAAATTAAATATCCATTTTCATGTTTCGTATTGTTAATGAGATCATAAAGAACACCGTTAAATATCAAATCATATTTGTTTTCGCCTCTGTTAATATATACGATTATTAGTTCTGTTTCGTTTTTCCTTTGGTATACTAAACAGTTTTTATCAGCGTATAATTCATTGTAAACTCCTTCTTTTAATACCTTGAGATTATGTCTAATTACGCTTAGGCGCTGATAAAAGCTAAATAATCTGTTATCTATGTTAGACCAACTAAAGGGAGCGCGACAGAAAGGATCTGTATATCCTTCCATGCCGATTTCATCACCATAATATATACATGGCACCCCGAAAATTGTAAATAAAATTGTAGCAGCACAACATAATCGTTCTGTTGCAATTTCACGTAAATCTTTGGGTAAAAAAGTTTTACTCATCTCTTCCTTGGTACAGACATGTTTTCCGCCTAAGACCGTTAAAATACGACCAGTATCATGTGTTCCAATTATATTCATCAATGAATCAAGAACGCATTTAGGATAATGATCTAAAAGCATATTGACTGTTTGGCGGAAAATTTTAGTATCGTTACTAATAACAAATTGTATGATAGCATCTTTCAATGGATAATTCATTACTGTATCCAATTCATTTCCGTAAAAGTACCCTTTTCTTTTTCCGTATGATATTTTGTTGGATGCGTCTTCCCACACTTCACCAATTAAAATACCGTCTTGATTTTCTTGTTTAATGGCTTCTCGAATTTTTTTAATGAATTCGTCAGGTAATTCATCGGCAACGTCCAAACGAAATCCGGAAACACCCATTTTCATCCAGTACCGCAAAACTCCGTCTTTACCGGTTATAAAATCAATATAAGATTTGCAAAGTTCATTCACGGCTGGTAAAATTTCTATCCCCCACCAACAATCATACAAATCAGGAAATTTTTTGAAATTATACCATTCATAGTACTTTGATTTTGTGTCTTGATATGCTCCTACCTCATCATATTTTCCATATTTATTAAAATAACGACTGTCATCCCCAGTATGATTAAAGACACCATCCAAAATTACTTTGATTCCGCGGTTATTGCATTGAGTGATAAAATCAGAAAAATCCTGTATTGTTCCTAAGGTTGGGTCAATTTGCAGGTAGTCACCTGTATCATATCTATGATTAGAATAAGCCTTAAAAACTGGATTAAGATAGATAACCGAAACATTTAAGCTTTGCAAATAATCTAATTTTTTTACAATTCCTTGAAGATTACCGCCAAAAAAATCATTGTTTAGTATCTTACCGTTTTCATTCATCCGGTATTCAGGCTGTTCGTCCCAATTTTTGTGAAGCCATTTTCCTTTTTCAACTGAAACATTTCCATATCGGAAAAACCGATCCGGGAAAATTTGATACATGATGCCGCCCTTGAACCAGGAAGGCGTTTTAAAGTTTTTATCGTATACCAGCAATTGATAGTTGCTTGCTGTTTCAGAAAAGATTAAATTGCGTTCTTCTCCGCAGGCGGCTCTCTTTCCTTCAATTTGAAAATGATAAAAATATAAGCCACAGTCACATAAATTGAATTGTATCATCCATCCGTCTGGTACTTTTTGCATACGCAAACACTGAGCCTCGCACCCGTCTTTTTGTAAGACAAGCAGGCAAGGCTCAGAATTATTACCATATATATGGAGAATCAGTTCTTCATTTTGTCGTATTCCCCCGATCACACTCTTACAACGCAGATCTAAAGGGTTAAAGTATAATTCCATATTAAATTTTCAGTGGCTTCAAATTCCAAATATTATCAGCATATTCTTTTATACTTCTGTCAGCAGAAAAAATCCCTGCTGAAGCAATATTATTTAATGAAATTTGTGCCCATTTTTCTTTGTTTTCCCAGTAAAGAGATTTCAATTTTTTTTGAGTGACAGAATAAGATTCAAAATCTGCCATACACATATAAGGATCAGCAACGGGAACGCCTGTTAATAGGTAATTTGCAATATCCGCAAATGATTCACCATTAAATCCTTTTATTAACATTTCAATAATTTTCCGTAATTTATAACTTTGGTTATAATACTGACTGGCGTTATATCCTTTGTTCCAAATTTCATCTACTTCATGAGATCTAAGTCCAAAGATGAATATATTGTCTTCACCAACCGCTTGACACATTTCAACATTGGCGCCATCCATAGTCCCTATCGTTATCGCACCGTTTATCATAAATTTCATGTTTCCTGTGCCGCTGGCTTCTTTTCCTGCTAATGATATCTGCTCACTGACTTCACTTGCCGGCATAAGTTTTTCTGCCATTGTAACATTATAATCTTCCATGTAAATCACGTTAAGTTTTTCGCGAATTTTCGGATGTTTATTGATATCTTTTGACAGAAAACATATGAGTTTAATGATTTGTTTGGCCATTCGATAACCGGGTGCGGCTTTGGCTCCGAATATAAACGTCTGAGGAAGAACAGATTTTTCAGGATTTTCCAACAATTCTGAATACTGTAATATGATATTCATTACATTTAAAAGCTGCCGTTTATATTCATGTAATCTTTTTGCCTGCACATCAAAAACCGTAGAGGGATCAATTTGCACTCCTTCTTTTTTCAAGGCATATTCTGCAAACTGTTTCTTTTTTAAAGCTTTAATTTCATTCAGGCGATTTAATACGCTTCGGTTATTCTCAAATTCTTTGAATTTACTTAGGTTTATAGCATCTTTTACGTAACCTTCACCAATGCAATCATTTAGTAACTCACAAAGTTCCGGGTTTGATTGACATAGCCATCTTCTGTGTGCGATTCCATTGGTGACGTTTGTGAATTTTTCCGGCCAAAGTTGATATAATCCGCGAAATATACTATGCTTGATTATGTCGCTGTGTAACGCAGAAACTCCATTTACTTTATGAGACCCGACAACGGATAAATTTGCCATTCTTATCATGTTAGAAGAGATAATAGCCATGCTATCGATCAGCTGGTGCTCGCCAGGATATTTGATCCATAAATCGTTACAGAATCTGCGATTTATCTCTTTAATGATCATATGAATACGAGGAAGCCGACGTGCTATTAAATCTTCCTGCCATGTTTCAAGTGCTTCTGACATAACAGTATGATTCGTGTATGCAAAGGTGGCAGTAGTAATGCCCCATGCGTCATCCCAAGTAAAACCGTTCTCATCCATTAAAATACGCATCAATTCGGGTATTGCTAGAGCCGGGTGTGTATCATTGATATGGATTGCTGCTAAAGCCGGAAGTTGATCTAAAGGCCCATAGCGATGCTTATGGTCGTTTATAATATTTTGCAAAGAAGCTGAAACAAGAAAATATTGTTGTTTTAAACGAAGAGATTTTCCTTCGTAATGATCGTCTGCCGGATAGAGAACTTTGGAAATAACTTCGGCTTCATCCTCTTCCTGCATGCAGCGTAAATAATCCCCCTGGGAAAAAAGCTTCATATCAAAACGTGAAATATTACGAGCACGCCATAGACGAAGAACGGAAACAGCTTCACTATCTTTTCCGGAAATCATCATATCATATGCTACGGCTTCCACTTCTTTGTATCCGCCGTATTCAATTTTTAATCCGCTTTCAGACCAGTTTTCTTTGATCCATCCGTCAAATTTGACTGTGCATGACTTATCGCTACGCTGTACGAGCCACACTTCGCCACCAGGAAGCCAAATATCCGGAAGTTCTGTTTGCCAACCGTCTACGATTTTCTGCTTAAAAAGGCCATAATCATAACGGATTGAATAGCCCATTGCAGGATAATTTCCGGAGGCAAGTGCATCCATAAAGCAAGCGGCAAGCCGACCTAAACCACCGTTACCGAGTCCGGCGTCAGGCTCTTGTTCATATAAATCATTAAGAGTTAAATTAAATGATTTCAGTGCCTGCTCGTATTCTGCCGCCAGACCTAAATTATAAATATTATTCTTTAAGGATCTTCCAAGCAAAAATTCCATACATAAATAGTAGACGCGCTTTACTCTTTTGCTTTTCATTACCTTATAGAACTGCTGTCTTTTTTCCAGCAAAATATCGCGAACGCTCATAACGACAGCTTTATAAATCTGATCTTTTGTCGCCTCTTTGGGTGAGACGCCATAGTAACGAGATAATTTCCCTTGTATAAGCGCTCGCACTTCTTTTTCGGTAATCGTGTCCGTAGTGTTCATTGTTTGCTCCTGAGAGTTTTTATTTCAACATTTCCCCATATATTTTTTCATATTCATCGGCTGAATGCCTCCAACTAAAATCTGTTGACATCGCCCGTTTGATCAATTCCATCCAATAGTCTTTATCTTGATAACAATTGATCGCTTCTCGAATAACGTATAACATATCATAAGCATTATAATTCGCGAACGTAAAACCAACTCCCCCGTTTACAACGGGTTTAATACTATCAAATAAACCGCCTGTCTCACGCACGACCGGGATAGTGCCATAGCGGCATGCTATCATTTGCGATAATCCGCAAGGTTCTGATTTGGAAGGCATTAAAAAGATATCAGCGCCCGAATAAATTTTTCTGGATAAGTCTGGATTAAATGCAATTACAGTAACAAGTTTTCCTATATATCGGCGAGATAAGTCAGAAAAATAATTTTCGTATGCCGAATCGCCCTTACCCAAGATAATCACTTGTACGTCTTGTCGTAAAATTTCTTCAATAACGGTCTGGATTAAATCGAGACCTTTATGCGCAACTAAGCGTGAAATGATAGCTATGATCGGTGTATCGGTTTTGACCGGTAAATTAAACATTTTTTGCAATTCTTGCTTGCATATTTTTTTCGGTAAAATATTTTCTGCGTCATAATGACTGAATACTGATTGATCCGTTGCAGGATTATAAGAATCAAAATCAATACCGTTTAATATGCCTACTAATTTAAACTCATTTCGACGAACAATCGGATCAAGTCCGTGTGCGTAATAAGGATCCTTTATTTCCTGCGCATAACGGGGGCTTACGGTTGAAAATTTTTCACTGCATTCAATGGCCGCTTTCATCAAATTGATGCATCTATTGTACTCCAATAAATATTTCCAATTATTAGAAATTCCAAACAGATCTTCTAAAATGTCAAGAGAATATTTTCCTTGGTACTCAATATTATGAATTGTAAATAAAGTACGTATGAATTGATATTCAGGCCTAAAACAATATATTGTTTTTAAGTAAACGGCTGCCAGAGCCGCTTGCCAATCATGGCAATGTAAAATATCCGGATAAAAGTTTAAAAAAGGTAATATCTCCATTACGCTGCGACAGAAAAAAGCAAATCTTTCTCCGTCATCATAATATCCGTAACAGCCTGGTCTCTTAAAATAATACTCGTTATCAACAAAATAATAAATAACGCCATTTTCTTCATAACTGAATATACCACAATATTGGTTTCGCCAAGCAAGCGGAACAAAAATATTTCCAAGATAACGAAATTTATTTCGTTGTTCCCAAGAAATATCTGAATACAAGGGTATGATCACCCTTACATCGTAATTTGTGCTTTGTGCAAGCGCTTTAGATAATGATCCGATCACTTCAGCAAGACCACCGGTAGCGATAAAAGGCGTTGCCTCAGAAGCGACAAACAAGATTTTCTTTTTTGGAACGACAGAAATGTTTGAAATTGGTTTTATGATTGTCTTTTCTAGTTCCTCGTTTTTACTCATTTCCAAATCTTTATCCGTGGTTTGTTTTGATTTTCTTCCAGGCTTTTTATTTGGTGTTCCGGCAGAAACGTTAATTGTGTTTGTTTTCATAAAAATTTATCCCCCGCAAACTAATGATTCTGTAGTCCGTGTTTTATATAATTGTTCCTTTTGATAAGAAATAAGGTTGCAAATCACATCCGCAAAGAATTCTACGGCTACCAATTATTACGTTTTTATCAGAAATTACGCAATTCAGATCTGCATTTTCACCAATAATTGTATCTTGCATTAAAATGGAATTTCGGACAATTGTTCCTTTTCCGATTTTTACGCCGCGAAATAAAATACTGTTCTCTACGATCCCTTCCACTTCACAACCGTCGGATACCAAGGAATTGCGAACTTCACAATGTTCACCATAAACAGTCGGCGCGGAATCTCGGACCTTTGTATAGATATCGCGCATACCGAATAGTTCATCTCTTATAGGCTTTGATAGTAATTCCATGTTGTGTTTGAAATAAGAACGTAAAGAATCGATTGTGGCAAAATAACCGTTAAAATCATAAGCATAAACGCGATAAGTGTCCAGATTTTTCATCACAATATCTTCTCTGAAACTGCTTTGGTTGCGCGCAATGGCATCTTGAATCAGCTTTAACAGGAACTGTCTGCCTATAATCATTATATTGCTGAAATACCGATGCTCGCCACGAAGATTGCTTTTAATTTGTATTTCTGTAATTCTTCCAGTTTCATCGGTCGTAACGGTCGTATATTCTGAGGCATTTTCAATTTCTTCGGTATGGCAAATAAAAGTTATATCTGCTTTTTTATCTTCATGAAAATCAATTACTTTCGATAAATCCATTCGATAAACGCCGTCGCAATCACATAAAATAACATAATCCTCGGTGCGACGGTTCAAAAAACCAGTTATTCCTTTTAATGCTTCAAGCCGTGTTTTGTATAACCCCTCATTATTATCCACACCAAAAGGCGGCAATAAAACGAGACCGCCTGATTTTCTGGCCAAGTCCCAATCTTTACCGCTCCCTAAATGATCGAGTAAAGATTGATAATTATTTTTGGTAATGATTCCTACTGTAGTTACGCCGGAATTTACCAGGTTTGAAAGCGCAAAATCAATCAGTCTGTATCTGCCACCGTATGGAATAGATCCCATTGTTCGTAAACGAGAAAGTTCCGGAACATTTCTATCGTGAATATTTGAAAAAATTACGCCGACCGCAGACATTCAATTAATCCTCCACACCTTCAATATTTTTGTCTATTACTGCTCCATCCGCAACAATTGCACCTTTTCCAATCGTGACGCCTCGTCCAAGTACAGTAATCCCTTTAGCATTTGCTTTGTTAATACCGACCTTTGCATTTTCTTCGACTATAACACTTTCATCTATGATGGAATATTCGATAACGGCCCCCTTCTTTATTATTGTTCCGCTCATAATTACGCTGTCTTTTACAACAGCACCCTCTTCAACGATGGCATTGATAGATAGAACAGAGTTTTCAACGTGCCCATAAATTTCACAACCGAGCGCAACCATTGAGTTTTGAATAACCGCTTTTTCTCCCAAATATTCCGGAGGGGCAAGAGGGTTTCTGGAGTGAATTTTCCAGGTTGGATCTGCCACATCAAAGGCTGGATTATTTCCAAGTAGATCCATATTGGCTTCCCATAGGGAGTTGATTGTTCCAACATCTTTCCAATACCCTTCAAATAAATAAGCGTACATTTTTTCTCCCGATCTGAGCATATTCGGTAAGATGTTTTTTCCAAAGTCTTTAGAAGAATCCGGATCGTTTTCGTCTTCTTCAAGATATTTATATAGCTTTTCAGCGGTAAACATATAAACGCCCATGGAAGCTAAAGTGCTTTTCGGCTGTTTCGGCTTTTCTTCAAATTCATAAATAAGCCCATTTTTATCGGTGTTCAATATACCAAAGCGTGAAGCTTCTTTAATCGGAACGTTTATTGCCGCAATTGTACAGTCTGCCCCATTATCAACGTGTGCTTTTAACATTTTTGCGTAATCCATTTTATATATGTGATCACCTGAAAGTATCAGAATATATTCCGGATTATACATTTTAATAAAATTCAAATTTTGATAAATTGCATTTGCTGTACCTTCATACCATGCCGATTTTGCTTTTTTCTGGTAAGGCGATAAAACATGTACTCCGCCAAAGTTTCGGTCAAGATCCCAAGGTTGTCCGTTGCCAATATATTCATTCAAAATCAACGGCTGATATTGTGTCAAAACACCAACCGTATCAATCCCCGAATTGACACAGTTGGATAAGGTAAAATCAATTATCCTATATTTGGCTCCAAACGGAACCGCTGGTTTTGCAATGGTATTTGTCAGCGCGTACAACCTACTACCCTGCCCGCCAGCAAGCAACATAGCGACACATTCCTTCTTTCTTTGCATATCAGACCCCCACATTATTTTACACAATTAAATGATGGATTTAGTTAATTTTTATATTTGATACTTCGTTTATCTTCATTAAATATACGCAAGTAAATTTCGGCAACTCAATTTCAATCGAATTTTCTTTGCCATGGCTACGTTTTTTTCTGGAGTGAAAAATCCTTTTTTTCAATTTTCCGCTACCGCCATATTTTATATTGTCCGAATTAAATAGTAGTCGATACTTACCTTCCGGAACCCCTAACCTGTATCCGACAGCGGTAACACCAGAGAAATTTATTACAACAATCAGACTGTTTCCGGCTTTATCTTTTCGCATGTATGATAACATATTGGAATCAGCATCGTTTACAGCCAGCCATTCGAAGCCTTCCCAGGAGTCTTCAATTTCATACAAAGCAGGCGTTTCTCTATAAATACGATTTAGCTCTGCATTCATTTGAGAAAGTTTTTCATGTAGCGGATACTCTTTCAAAAAAAACTCAAGTCCTTCTCGAAAATCCCATTCCTTAAACTGACCAAATTCAGACCCCATAAACAAAAGCTTTTTCCCGGGATGGGACATCATATATCCCATAAATGCGCGTACATTGGAAAATTTTTCTTCGTATGTGCCCGGCATTTTATTGATAAGCGACTTTTTACCGTATACAACTTCATCATGCGATATGGGCAATACATAGTTTTCTGTAAATGCATACATCATGGAAAAAGTTAATTTACTATGGTTGCCTTTTCTGAAATACGGATCGGTTTGCATGTAATCCAAGACGTCGTTCATCCACCCCATATTCCATTTGAAATTAAACCCAAGCCCGCCAATATCTACGGGTTTTGTCACGAGTGGCCATGCGGTTGATTCTTCTGCAATCATCAGTGCTTGAGGGTATAAAGAAAAAATCGTTGTATTCAGCTTACGCAAAAAATCGATTGCTTCTAAATTTTTATTTTCTCCATATTTATTGGGCAACCATTCCCCCGGTTTTTTATCATAATCTAAATATAACATGGATGCAACTGCGTCCACTCTTAAACCGTCTATATGAAAGAAATCAAAGAAAAATACAGCGTTTGAAATTAAAAAAGATAAGACTTCGTTTTTACCGTAATCAAACCGACGGGTTCCCCAACCTTTGTGTTCCTGCCTGTCCCATGCCGCACTTTCATATAAAGGTTCACCGTCAAACTCATATAACCCGTATGCATCTTTAGGAAAGTGTGCCGGCACCCAGTCCATAATTACCCCGATTCCGTTTCTGTGTAATTCGTTGACAAGTTTCATAAAATCATGCGGTGTTCCCAAACGTGATGTAATCGCATAATATCCGGTAACTTGATATCCCCATGATGCATCATAAGGATATTCACATAAAGGCATGAATTCCACATGAGTATATGACATTTCTTTCAGGTACGGAATTAAATCTTCTATAAGTTTATCAAAGGCAAAGTAATTGCCGTCCCCATATTTCCGCCACGATAAAGCATTTAACTCATAAATGTTCATTGGCGAGGAATAAATATTTGTTTTCGAAACTTTTTTTCGGTATTCTTTATCACTCCATCGAAATCCGGATAAATCAAAAGTTTTTGAAGCTGTTTTCGAGGGCGTTTCCGAATGAAAAGCAAAAGGATCTGCTTTATACAAAAATCTGCCATCTTTCGTTTGAATGCAGTACTTATAGAGCGTGTAATTTTTTAATCCGGGAACATAAAGCTCAAAACATTCATTGTCTTGCATGCGCTCCATGATATTAGCAGAAACATTCCAATTATTAAAATCACCAACAACCGAAACCTGAACAGCATGCGGCGCCCAAACCCTGAAAACAAATCCCTTTTTTCCTGCTTCTTTATAAGGGTGTGCCCCAAAAAATTCATAAGCTTTGAAATTTTTGCCTTGATGAAAAATATACAAGGGAAAATCAGATGAAAGCATCTTCTTCCTCCGTTTGATCCGTTCAATGTTCCAATAATATTATACAATATAACAGTTTCGTTTTCAATAGTTTCGTAAAAAATTTACAATTTTTTATCATTTGTTACTAAAATTTACCAATATATTAGACTTATAATATTTTGATAATTTTAGTTTTATGCCACTGTTTATTACCAAGATATTGTATGATAAGACAGTAAAAATTATAACAACTACGTAGTTATCTGTATATAAATTGTGCTATTCTTAGTTTTTCGCAATATGATAAATCTATACATAAGTCAAACACCACCGGTTTAGCGATTGATGTTTGAATAGGCGTTTCAAGCGTACGATACCGGCGGTACTGCTCCTGCTAGAATTTTCTGACAATCCCAACAATTTTTTAGCGGCTACCTTTCGGTATCTCTATCGCTTCTTTATTTCTCTCTACTGTAAGCATGTATAAGCCGCTTCACCCAAAGCGTCGATTCCCGTACTTGTATTTCCGTTTCGTGAATTGGGCAAAATTCATCAAGCTTCTCTTTCCTTTAAATATCCCTTGAATTTACTCACACTCGTCTTATACGGTATCGTCATTAACATATGGATATGGCCTCCATACGCATTCATCTCAATTTTTTACATTATCGCATCTACCAAATATTAGTTTCAATATCTTTTCTTTCGCTGTTCTATACTTTCCGTATATAATTTGTTTTTGACATTTCACTGCAAACACTATATGGTATTGACAACTCCGCTTTATATGCGTTCATTGTTCTTGGGATATTCCCTTAATTAGTTTACCTTGTGCTAAACTATCTATGTCTTTCATTAGACCTCCTGTTTTACTTTTCTTGC
>CASEFE010000058.1 GCA_949287105.1 uncultured Bacillota bacterium | reverse complement strand
TCGCTCATCCCGTCCGGCGGATTCAGCCCCGCTATTTCGATCGCTTCGAACCCCATTTCTTTTGCTTTCGCAATTACGCTCAACTGTGTAAGACGTCCGTCGTTGAGATACTGCGAAAAACTGTAAGTGCTGACAGATAGTTTCATAATTCACCTTCCTTATTTATCATATTTATCGCTGCATTCAGAGGATAAAGTTTTTGGAGTCATTCCCTTGCGGTTTCTAGTTTCCATCACGGCCGCTTCATAGCCCTTCCCCTGCGGGCGATAAAAAATTTCGTCTTTTAATGAATCAGGCAAATATTGTTGTTTGACCCATCCGCCATAATCGTGCGGATACAAATATTTGGAACTTTGCGCCTTCGTTTGCGCATCCCCGAACGTATTGTCTTTCAGATATGGAGGAATATTGTCATCCCTGACCTCGCGTGCGGCACGTCTTGCCTTCTCCATCGCCTGAATGACCGAATCGGATTTTTCCGCCTCGCAGACATAAATGATGGCATTGCTCATAGGAATGAAACCTTCCGGCGCTCCCATCTTTTCAAATGCATACATGGCAGACGTGGCCACAACCAAAGCATTCGGATCGGCCATTCCCACATCTTCGCTTGCATGCGCAACCAACCGACGCAAAACGATCATCGGATCACATCCGCCCTCGATCAATCGAAAAGCATAATACAATGCCGCATTTGAATCACTGCCCCTAAGACTTTTGCAAAATGCAGACAATATGTCATAATACGCATCCTCGTTGAATGCAAGCGATTTCCGTTGGATCGACTGCTCTGCATCAGCAAGTGTTACATGAATACCTCCGTCTGCACCAGGCGGCGTTGTAAGTACAGCTAACTCCAATGCATTATATGCGGTGCGAAGATCCCCTGCACTCATCCGTGCAATGTGCGCCATTGCCTCCGCATCCACCTCGGCATTGTAAGATTTCAGCCCTTTTCTTGAAGTCAAAGCCTTCCAAAGCGCCCCCTCGATCTCTGCATCGGTCAGCCTCTTAAACTCAAACACTCGGCACCGCGATACGATAGCCGGAGTCATGGACGCAAACGGATTTTCCGTCGTCGAACCTATAAAAATAATCGTGCCTTGCTCAATGGCTGGCAAGAGCGAATCCGACTGCGTTTTATTGAAACGATGACACTCATCCAACAACAGATACGTCTTTTTTCCGTATAGTTTCAGTGCATTTTTTGCGTCTTCTACCGCTTTTTTCACGTCTGCCACACCGCTCTGCACTGCATTCAGTTTGATAAAATTTCCGTGCGTTGTCTGCGCCACAATGTTGGCAAGTGTCGTCTTGCCGCATCCCGGCGGTCCCCAAAATATGCAGCTTCCTAACCGATCCATTCGGATGGCACGCCGCAATAAACTTCCTTCCGCTACTATATGACCTTGCCCCACAAACTCATCCAGATTGTTCGGGCGCATTTTGTCTGCCAACGGCTTCGCTTCATATTCATTGTTGTTCAAATCAAACAGGTCCATGTCGCTCTCCCGTCTTCTTTTTTAACTCAATCTTCTATCAGCTTACGAATTTTATCCGCATTCGCTTTTCCCGCGGCATATCCTGCTTCATATGCCTCTTCCTGATACTTTACCTGGTATTGACTCATGAACCCCAAATCCGGTTCGATCCATAAATTCACATTTTTTCCAAGCTCACGCCGATCTCTCGCCGCACGCTGAGCATCCATAATATCATATACACGCACAATCAGTGAAAAAATGTTTGAAATTTTTTCAGTTTCCCCGCAATCACCAAGCACGTCGACTCCAACAACGACATCCGCACCCATTTTCTTGACCTGTTTCGCCGGCACCCTGCACAAAACGCCCCCGTCTACCAATAACATCCCATCTTTTTCAACCGGTCGGAACACGGTGGGAATTGAGCTCGACGCCAGAATTGCATCTACGACACTCCCTTCGCTAAATGTATGAAGTTTTGCCTTTTTCACATCTACCGCTACACAGCAAAACGGAATTTTCAGGTCGGAAAAATCACTGTTTTCCAAAAATTCAGACATCATTTTCCGCACTTTTGTCCATTTCATCAGTCCGAGTTTCGACAACGAACGCAATCCGATGTCTACAATATCTCCCATTTTGAGCTGACGACAAATTTCCCGCATCTTCTGCGGATCCATTCCCTTTGCATAACAAGCACCGACAACACTGCCCATCGATGATCCGCCGATATAATCCGGACAGATCCCCTCTTCATCCATCGCCTGTAAAAATCCGATGTGCGCCACTCCGCGCGCTCCGCCGGCACCCAACGCAAATCCAAGTTTTTTCATATTTCACTCCCTTCCATCGTATTATATCGTATGATAAAAGCTCGAATCAGGGCGGCCAAGCGCCCTTTGATTTTCATCCTTTTGGGTTTTCTTTTGTGTCTGCTCGTTTTTTCTCCGATGCGGTATGCTTCCGCTTGCCTGGAAGGCATCACCTTGTGGGCAGGAGCGGTTTTGCCCGCACTCTTTCCATTCTTTATCCTGACCTCTGTTTTGACAAAACTCGGTGCCGCGGATAACCTTTCTCAAAAATTATCTCCAGTCGCTCAAAAATTCAAACTCCCCGGCTGTGCCGCCTACTGCTTCCTTTTAAGCATCCTTTCCGGTTATCCCGTAGGCGCACGTACCATTGCCGAACTTTATGCGCGCGGAGAATTGACAGAAAAATCCGCCGCCCGCCTCAGTATACTCTGTTCTACTTCCGGCCCGATGTTTTTACTCGGAACCGTAGGCGGCGCTATGTTCAATAATATGCGTGCGGGCGCGATTCTGCTCACGTCTCACTTGCTTGGCGTCATTCTCGTCTGCCTTGCCTTGATGCCCTTCGCAAAATCAATCCCTTCCACAAAAAAAAGCATGTTGCAACCACGCACAGGCGACATTTTCGGCGAAAGCGTACAAGGCGCAGTTTCCTCTATTCTGACCGTCGGAGGTTACATCGCTTTGTTTTTTGTCCTTTCGCAGGCGGCGGATGATCTACATATCACCGCACCGCTTCTTGCCGTTTTGACCCCGCTCTTCGGAAAAGAAGGTGCGCACGGCCTCACAACAGGTCTTTTAGAAGCGACGCACGGCTGCGCTCTTCTTGCCGCCGCACAAAGCTCGCTTTCGTTACCTGCCACAGCCTTCGTAGTCACATTCGGCGGAGCCTGCATCCTTGCACAACAGCTCTCTTTTTTGAAAAATGCCGGTGTAAAATCTTCTTTCTTCCTCGGAATCAAAGCTTTACAGGGCGTTACGGCGTTCATCGTATGCATCGCACTCTGCGCCATATTTCCCGTTTAATAACATCCGAGCAATTTATAATTTTTTGTATACTCTCCTAAACGCTCCAACGCAGAACTGACATTTTTGTCCGCTATATTTCCCTTGAATTCAATAAAAAAACAATACTCGCCCGGTGAATTTTTTATCGGGCGCGATTCGATTTTTGTCATGTTCAGATCATAGACAGCCAAGATCTGCAAAACTTTGAGCAACGCGCCCGGTTCATGCGGACAAGTTGCCGCAAAGTAAATTTTTTCACTGGATACTGGAATTTTTCCCTTCGTCGCCAATAAAAAATGAGTAAAGTTTTTCGGTTCGTCCGCAATGCTTCCGCCAATAAACGAAAAACCCGGCTCACAAATATGCGACCCGACAATTCCTGCATCTCCCGCCTTTTCTATGCGTTGCAGGCTTTGCGCCGTAGATTCCGTATAAATGATCTCCGCTTGCGGCAATTCTCGCGCAAGAAACTTTCCGCACTGCATAATTGCCTGTTCATGCGAAAATACGCGCCGCACATCGCAAAGACGCGTACCTTCTTTCGCAATCAGACGATGGTCGATCCGAAGCACATATTCTTGTACGGCACATATCCCTTCGCTTTCATACATCAGGTCAAGACTTTGCGTAACCGCTCCCTGCAACGTGTTTTCAACCGGCAAAACCGCATAATCTGCATTTCCTTCACGGAGCATTTGCAAAGCTTCATAAAAGCTCTTACACGGCAATCCGCTTATTTCTTCGCCAGTAAAAAATTGCCGTGCCGCCAATGAAGAATAACTGCCTTCCGGTCCCAAATAACTTACACGCTTTTCAATTTTTTCTCTATCTTTCCCGGATGCTGCCATGAATTACCTCATAATTTATCCGCAATATCCATCACCAACCGCTCCGTATCTTCCCAACCAAGACAAGGATCTGTAATCGATTTTCCGTAGACAATATCTTCTTTCTGACAGCCTTCTTCCAGAAAGCTCTCAATCATAAAGCCCTTGACGTACTTCTTAAAATCTTTATCATACAACCGATTTCCCATCACTTCTTCCACAATACGAATCTGTTGCCTGTGCTGTTTCCCGGAATTGGAGTGATTGGCATCGATGACGATCGCCGGGTTTTTTAAGCCCGTCTTGGAATACCCTTCGATCACTTTCATGACCGTTTCATAGTGAAAATTCGGTATGTCATTGCCATACCCGTCCACGGCTCCCCGCAACACCGCATGCGCAAGATCATTACCCGTCGTACGGACCTGCCAATTCTGATACTTAAACACCTGACCGCTGCTCTGCGCCGCATATATGGAATTCAATAGCACAGGGATCGATCCGCTCATAGGATTCTTGATGCCCACAGGCAATTCGATGCCGCTCGAAACAAGCCGATGCATCTGATTCTCGCTCGAACGTGCCCCGATCGCTATATAAGTCAACAAATCTTCCACATACGCGTAATTTTCCGGATAAAGCATCTCGTCCGCCGCCGAAAGTCCGCTGATCCCGATCGCATCGATATGCAGGCGGCGAATGGTTAAGATCCCTTTCAGAATATCTTCCCGACTGTTCGGATCCGGCTGCGTAAACATACCTTTGTATCCGACTCCTTTGGTCCGCGGCTTATTCGTGTAAATTCGCGGGATCACGACGATTTTATCCTTCACTTTCTCACTGAGCTTTCCCAGCCGCTCCACATAGTCCAGCACCGGTTTGCTTTCATGCGCCGAGCACGGGCCTATGATCAATAAAATTTTATCCGTCTTTCCGCGGATCACCTCCGCCGCAAGCCGATCTCTTTCCGCTTTTATCTTTTTCAATTCCTCAGGCAACGGAACACTCGATAGTATTTCTTCTGCCGGCGGAATCAGTTCTTCCCGCTTAAACATCTGTTTTCGCCTCTTCGATATATTTCCTCAGATCCTCCCGGATTTCTTCCGGAACATAGCTATCCACATTTTTTCCGAAACGCAAAGCGTCTTTCACCAAGCTCGAACTGATATGCAGATATTCCTGCCGCGTCGGCAAGAACACCGTACTCATTTCTTTATACATATCCATGTTGATATAATTGAGCTGTGCCTCATAATCATAATCTGTTCCGTTGCGTATGCCGCGCACGTAAAATTTTGCTCCCTCTCTGCGAAGAAGGTCCACCGTCAAGCCATCGTACGAAAGAACCCTTACGTTGGGATACCCAGCGAATACTTTTTTCAGCATTGTAAGCCTTGCCTCCTCCGAAAACAACGGCTTCTTGTTCGGATTGATCAAAATGGCTACAATCACTTCGTCAAACAGCTCAATGCATTTTAACACAATATCTTTATGACCCAACGTAGGCGGATCAAAAGTACCTGCAAATATACATTTTTTCATAATTTCTTCTCCGCTTTCAGTGCTTTCCTTTATGAATAAATCTCTTTCTTTACGAGTGCACTTTTCCTCTTGTTTGCCGCATCCTTTTTAAAGATTCTTAATCCGGTGTAAAAAACGTTAAATATGCAATCCCGTATTTCCGTTCGTCATACTTGACAAGATCCGGAACTTCTCCTTCAAACGGCTTATCACTTTCCAATACGGCAATCCCGCCTGTGTTGAGCAATTTACGCTCCGATATGATTTTTAACGCTTCCGTACCCGCATCGCTCCGATACGGAGGATCCAGAAAAATCACATCAAATGTAATATCCAACTGCGCCAAAAGCACCTTGTAATCCAAGTTATAAACCTTTGCACTCTCTTTCAAAATGGCCAGATTTTTTTTGAGAATTGCAAGGCTGTCCTTGGATATATCGTTGAATACCACAAGATCCGCCCCCCGGGAAATGGCCTCCAATCCTACACTCCCGCTCCCGCAAAAGAGATCCAGCATGTTCGCTCCATTGATTTCCGGAGAAAGAATGTTGAACAGCGCTTCTTTCGCCCGATCCGATGTCGGACGAACATCTTTTCCTTTGAATCCGGCAAGCGTTCGTCCTCTATGTTTTCCTCCGACAATCCTCACCGCTCCTTCTCTCCTTCCGCTCGCTGCTGCATTGCCTGATCCACAGATGCGGTTCTGCGCGTCAGCATGTACTGCCGAACTTTTTCACGATTTCCTCCCGCAATATATGCAATGGCGGAAATCACCACAAACGCCGCAATTAAAATCAAACCAAACCACAAAGTTTCATTTCCGATCCATATTCCTTCATAATCCTCAGGGACCGGGCCTTTGATCGCCGACACAACTACATATACGGGCATATATGCCCAACCGCTTACGATCATCAGTACCGCTCTCGCCCCTGGATTGTTTCCGATTGCCCCGATCACGATCAAAAGAAGCGGCAATAATGACACAGTCAAACCCAATATGATACCTTTATATGTCTTATATTCTTTACAAAGACGGTATTTCCCCAATGAAGCATTGGCATTGCTCGGCTTATTTTCTTTGCGAAGCTGTCCGACGACTTTCATTTTATATGCCGTTTCCCCCATTCCTCGTATCAGAATAAAGGAAATCAAACCGTCGATTCCCATCATAACAACCATCAGACAAATCGCTAAGGCGCTGGTTTGAATGAGCGAAATCGCCAACATTGTCAATCCCGACATCAATTTCAAAAAAAACGGCGCGACCGAACAACGCAAATATTCGATCACTTCCCATCCGATCGTTTTCCCTATATTATTCGTCATTTCCGTCCTCCATAATCCTGCGGTAAAAAATATTTTCATCTGTTATAACGATATCCGCGGTCACATCGTGACTTTCTACCGGTATTTCATCTATAATCTGTAATTGATAACAAATTCCGATTTTTAATGTTGCCTGTCCTTTTCCCGACAAAAATCTGTCATAATAGCCTCCGCCGTATCCCAAACGACGGCATTCCTTGTCCGCCGCGAGCAACGGCAGAATACAGATATCCGGCTTATCTTCCGAAGCTTCCCCTTCAGGCTCTTCGATCCCGTATGCTCCTCTGCGAAAAGCTTGTCCTTTAAAACGGACAAGTTCCATCATGTTTCCGCGCGTTCGCGGAAAATAAACTTTTTTCCCGCGCCGCAACAATTCATCGACGATCCCCGCCGTATCCGTTTCGCTCCCGAACGAACGATAAATAAAATATCGTTCCCCTCGCAAAAATTCTTTACAGGAAAATAAATTCTGAAAGATCTTTTTATTTCTTTCTTCCTTATCTGAAATTTCTGCACGCAAACTTTTCATTTTGCGCCGCAATTCATCCTTCTTTGTCCACATACTCCCTGACCGCCCGCTTTCCTACCTGCACAAGAGCTTCGTACGAAATCGTATCATAGTAAGCTGCATATTCGTCCGCATCCGAAAAAACACACAGCTCTTCATATTTACGGCCTTCTTTTTCCAAAACTTCCGCATCCATACACAAAGCATTGCCCTGCATTGCCCGCCGATGAAATCCGTCCGCATATCCCGTTCGAACCGTGATCAGCTTTTGCCCCTTTTTACCCGGAACATACTTTCCGTAACCGGCTCCGCCAAACACATACCGACGCGCCGAAGCTACCGTTGCATAAACTTTCATCGCCGGATAAATTTTGCCATCCGCAAGATCAAATCCAGCAGGTATGTATCCATACAGACCGATACCGACACGTACCATATCCATGCAATATCGTTCTGATGCCAAAACACCGCCCGTTGCCGCTATATGCTTTGTCAGCTCACCGAACGCACGCTCCGCTTCACAACAAAATTTTTCAAACAAAGCAAACTGTGCGCGCGTAACTTCTTCATTTTCAGGACGATAAAAGTGTGAATAGATCCCTTCTACTGCTACACGATCGCTCAGCATCCCCGAAACAAACCTTCGGAAACCAATCAAAGAAAAGCCATACCGATTCATTCCCGTGTTCGCCTTAATATGACAACGCACGCAAGTCCCAAATTTCTCCGCCGACTTTACGAGCAATCGATAATCCGAACTGTCTCCGACCGTAAAAATCAGATCGTAAAACGCTCCGCGCAATACCTCTTCTTCACATAAAGGCGGCGTCAAAACCAAAATATCTTCCCTTATGCCCGCTTGACGCAATTGCGCGCCCTCTTCCACCAAAGACACGGCAAAGCAGTTTGCTATTCCAGACAGTGACTGCGCAACCGCCGCCGCGCCATGCCCGTACCCGTCTGCTTTTACTACTGCACAAAATTTTGCACCTGACGCCTTTGATTTGAAAAATTCCGCATTCGTTCGAAGATGATCTACGCGTATTATCGCTCTGTTTTGCTGCATACTCTCCTCCCGGGCACCGCCCTCCTTTCAGTATATGAAACAAAACAGAAAACCGCTATACTTGTGTCTTCGTAAATTATACCACTTTCGTCTGCCGTTGGCAAATATTTTCCGTTAAATCACTTTTTGCCTTTCACACGGTGACGCGGAACGCGTAATAAAAACCAAAAAATGGCAAGCGCCTGCAACAAAACTGCCAATATAAAAACCGACCAACGATACGGAACCTGCGCACTGAAATACAAGGCCACAGAGGCCGACCAAAGCAAAAACGAAACGGATATCGTAAGCAAATATTTGTTCCCCCATAACGAGGAAAAAACGACACAAATCACACCATCGGCAGAAAGTGCCCATAAAAACGTTAACCACACAGGGCCCTTTGCTCCAAGCATCAAAGCCATAAAAAACACGGCGACCGCAACCACCCATACCAACAGACAACTCATCACAACCACTAATATTCTTCGTTTCTTGTTCGCCGGAGCCGGAACCTTTTTTGTTTTAGCTTCCTGCACTAAGTAATCCAGAGTCACCCCGTACAGCGTTGCAAGCTCAACCAATATCTCTATATCCGGCAAGCTTTCACCTCTTTCCCATTTCGATACCGCCTTGTCCGAATAATTTAGTTTTTCCGCCACTTGTAACTGCGTCAATCCGCACGCTTTTCGACATTGTACCAAATTGTTGGCTACCGTTTTTTTCAAATCTACCATACTACCGCCTTTCCTTCGCTTTTATGCAAAAAACATTTACTGTACCCCTTCTCTGACCGCCTTATCTTATGTTGTAAAAATCACTTAAAAAACTTCTTATGTTTAATCAAAATTTTGTTTATTTTCTATTATATATCACAATGCCCTTCCGACGCAACAAATTCAAGAGCATTCCAACACTTTTTCCAGCTTATACTTTGAAAAATTTTTAAAATTTTTGCATTATTCGGCAACTCTACTTAGAGTAGAGTTGCCTTATTTCTCTCTACTAAACATAATTTTTTTGTATAATTCCGTTTTCCAAAAGTAGGTTTACTTTTTCTCCCTTTGCTCGTATCATAGAATTGAAAACTGGACATACTCCAATCGACATGGTTAACTTTTATCCTTTGCTTTTGTTGCTTTGAATGTTCATAATAAAAATACAATACTAAAATCTTTATTTTTCTTATAATATTTCAACCCAAATAATATTTCAACCATAATGATATTTTAACCAAAGCCTTTCTGTCATTCATTCGATAAAAGCTTCCATATTTTCTTTTTTCTCTGATTGTTTTCACTACCGACCATTGATCTCAATAGCTTTTGCTCAAATCAATTTTCATTCCCTCTAAATTTTTTATTATGGATATCTTTTTATAAAATCACGAAGGTTTCCTTAAACTTCTAAAACAGAAAAAGGAGGTACAATTATTTCATGAATCACTTGAACTTTGAAATTTCACCGCTTGATAACCAACCGAAAATAACGATATTTGGAGATTCCATTCCAAAAGGATTATATCTGAATGACGGACACATTGAAAGAATTGAACACAGTGCCGTCAATCTGACCGCTCAACGCTTCAACCTTTCTATCAACAATTTTTCTATTTTTGGGCAAACTTTGAAAAAATGCTTTGAGAAAGGTCATTTCCAGCGTTGGATCGAAGAACGGAAATCCGAAAACGACATTCCTGTCATTTCGCTTGGCGGAAACGACTCCGATTACGACTGGCCGAGCGTTGCAAAAGATCCGCTTAGTCCTCACCTGCCCTTTACACCGCTCCATGATTTTGAAAATATCCTTGATAAATTAACTCGATGCCTGAAAAATGCCGGCGTTAACCCTGTGTTCACATTATTGCCGCCGATCGATTCTCAACGCTATTTCAATAACGTAATCAGCCGCCGTGCCGATCGCGATAAAGTATTGGAGTTTTTACAAGGAGATATTACCAATATTTCCCGCCACCAAGAATGTTATAGCTTCGCCATTCTGAAAAATGCGCTTGAAAACCATTGTGATTTCATTGACATCCGTACCCCCTTTCTCATGCAGACAAATTATTTGTCCTGTTTGGCGGACGATGGCGTTCATCCCAATGAGAAAGGCCATGCCGTTATCGCTGCATGCGTGATTAAATATATCGAAACGAATTATCCTCGTCTTCAAAAAACTTGCGCTTGCTGATTCCTTTTTGCGCAAACCGTGTTTTTGGATATCTTGAATATTAAAATGCCTTGCAGCAAAACATATTCTTTGTAATTTTTATTTTCCACTCGGAATTTTTGAATTTTCATAATTAAATCCTAAAGAAAACGCACCGCGAAAACATATTTTCGCGGTGCGTTTTCTAAGGTTTAAAAGATCGATCTTCCTATTTTATTAGAAATTAAAAAGTGTTTTAAATTGCAGAAAAATAATTTAATAAAAAATTCAAATATAAGAATCTGATTTTCTATTCAGCTTCCATTCTATCTTCTAATTAAATTTGTAAAACTTTGTCTTTTAGTCTATTTCTTTTACCTGACTTTCAAATTCATCAAATACACTTTTTATACTTTCATTAACATCAAAATAACCCTCATGCGTAAGGCAATTCAACAAAGGCTCTCCGTTTTTCAAAAATAAAATATCCGCAAAATTGACATAAGGAGCAAAGCTTTCATATACATCGTAATGATACTTGTCAAATCTTATAAAAGATAGTAAGTATTCTTTCAATTCCTTCGACGGATTTAAATAAATTCGCAACACCTGCATGCCCCAATTTTTTACAAATTCCGATTTGTAAGCATTTTCTATGATTTTTGCAAATCGTTCATCGTTTTCAGCTTCAACATAACTGCCCTTTTCAGCATGGAAACATATGGTATCGCATCGCTCAAAAAGATATTCTATTTGCAGTTTCGACAACTGCTTTTGACGTTTATCTTCTTCAAGCACCTTTTGATAATCTTCGAGATATCCGCTTTCTGCGTACTTTTCCTGCTTCTCTATTTCAGCATAAATACAATTGGACGGTATTTCAAATTCAATTGCTTCCGTTTCTTCGCCTGCTAAATATTTTGTTAAATCGTCAAACGGCATTGTTTTAAGAGAAGTCCTTTTTAAATCATATACGATCGAAGCTTCTATCAGCGAATTGTTTGCTCTCAATTCATTGATTTTTTCCAACGCTTTTTTATACTCTTCCCGTTGCTCAGCATCCCTAAACATTTCCTGCACTTTCGGATACACTTCATCGTTTAACTTTTGCTGTTTTTGTTCCATAGTTAAACTATCATCATTCATAATTTTTGCTGTCGTTTCTTCTTCAAAATCATAAATGTGCCGAATAAGCCCCTCTGCTATACTGCGTAGTCTCTCCAATTTTTTTTCAAACTTTTGTTTTTCGGCTTTATAACCCTTTGACTCCATCAAATCTCTGATCTTATATAATTCTTGTAGCTTTTTTAATGCAACTTGCCGAAACATTTCTGCGTTATAGGGCTTTTCCCTTTCGATCCCATTTCTGTTTTCAAAAAATTCGATTTTTTCCATAACTGCAATTTTCCTGCCCGCATGGTTTCATGGCTTATTAAACATTGCCCCGCTGCTTACTTATTTTTTGGCTTCATAATAAATTGCTTTTAAATCGCTGCGGAATGATTATACTTTATTTTAGACTCTCATCAATGCCGAAATTTCCTCTTTTGTTGCCAATCCTGCACGAAAAGCCGTAGCAGCACCCGCCGCAGTACCCAGTTTCAACGCTTCCTTATCGTTCCAACCTTTTAATTTGGCTGCAATGTACCCAGCCACCATCGAATCTCCTGCCCCTACAGAATCTACGCATTTTCCGACAATTGCAGGCATAAAAATTTCTTCATGTGACTCCGTCATCATGATCGCTCCGTCCGCACCGAGGCTCACAATCACATTTCTGGCCCCGAATTCCTGTAACTTACATATCATCTTAAATATTTCTTCTTGCGGGATATTCCCTTCACTTTCACGGCTACTGCCGAACAGTTCGCACAATTCGTCCAGATTCGGTTTAATAAACCAAGGACGTAACTTCAATGCTTTTTGCAGTAAACTGCCCGCAGTATCCAAAACAATTTTCGACTTTCTTGCTTTTTCTATCAGGTGCAAAAAAGCCTCTTCTCCGATAGATGCAGGAACACTCCCCGAAAATACGGCAATATCCCCTTCTTTAAGATTTGAAAGCTTTTGCGCAAGGGCATCGTACGCTTTCTCGGAAACCTGTGGTCCTGCTCCGTTGATATCCGTTTCCTGATCGGCGCGCAATTTTACATTGATTCGACTCAAACCATCCACGCGTATAAAATCCGTACAAACGCCTTCCGCTTCTACCTGACGGATAATTTCTTCGCCCGTAACTCCGCCTACAAAACCCAATGCCAATGAAGGAATTCCCAACCGCGATAATACGATCGAAACATTGATGCCTTTCCCGCCCGCCAAAAGGCTTTCTCCCTTTGAACGGTTGATCGTACCGACTTTAAGCTGATCCATATTCATCACATAATCCAGCGCAGGGTTGCATGTAATTGTGTAAACCATATACTTTCCTCTTATTTCTCTTTTTTCGGCAAAACGCCTTGCTCTATTAAATATTCTTCCAGAATTTCCGCCGCCAACGCACATAGTTCCGCGCAGGGACGTTTTTTATAGTATTCCTCCGTCCTTGCTTCCGCAATGGGAGAAGAGTCCGTTTTTATTCCCGACAATAATTCACGGCATATTATGGATCCGTTTTTCGCACGGAATCGATTTGCCAATTCTTGTTCGCGTTTGTATAATTCTGTTTTTGATTCTGTCGATATATATTCCGCGTCATAAAAAATTAATCCTAACGCCAAAAACATTCCGGAGACCGTTCCGCATACCTCCCGTAAACGCCCCATTCCTCCCCCAAATGGCGCTGCTATTTTTAATGCTTCTTGTTCACCAATTCCTATTAAATCCGAAAAAGACAGTAAAACCGATTGCGAACAATTATAGCCTTTTTTGAAATATTCTTTTGCTTTTATCGACCTGTCCATAAAACCTCCGATTTTGTTCATTTATTTTATAAAAATGATTGAATTCCAAAAATTATATGGTATAATGTAAATATGGTAGACGTTTATTATACATTCAATAAAATTGATTCCGATCTCTATATTCAAAAGATCTTACAAAACTTTTATAATATTCGGGATCCTAAACTTCATAAATCGATAAACGGTAAACCGTTTTTACCCGGCGATAAGGTCCATTTTAATTTGACTCACAGCAAAAACATTACAGCTCTCGCCGTGGGTAAATCCGAAGTGGGTTTTGACTGCGAAAGTCTTGACGGAAAGGCACGCCCCGCAGTTTTACAGAGATTTACCAAGTCAGAACAAGCCGAAATTTCTTCTCTTGCCGACTTTTACAGCCATTGGACTGCTCGGGAAAGTTATATTAAATATCTCGGTGAATCTCTCGCCGCAATTTGGCGAAAAGTAGAATTTCGCTCCGGTAATATTTATTTCCTCGGCGAGAAAAAAGACGTGAAAATTTTACAGTTCAGAATTGAAAACTATATTTTCAGCATTTGCGGTAACTATACAAAATTTAATCTTCATAAAATTGAAAATTTTTAAATTTAATTTTCTGCCGCAGTTTATAAACTGCGGCAGTTTTTATATTAAGATTCAGCTATCTCGCCCTTTATATCATTCTGTATTTTGCTGCTACAATTTTCACATCACGCGCAATCATTCCCTGATATCCATCGATCGTATTCCCAAAACGATCACATTCTGCAATACAAACGGAATTTTCGCGGTATCTTAGCACAAAACCTTTTAAAAGCATTACCAGATTGCTGACCGATTTCTGTAATTCAAAAACCGTGAATTTATAAAATTTATCGTCACGAATCGTCACTACCCATGCAGACGGATGCAAAATTTTACTTGCACTCGCATACGCCGCATGCCGATCACTTTGACCTGCAATTTTTTGCAATCCCTCTTTGAAATTCAAGCGATACTCTTTTCCGATCCCTTCTCGGAATTCCTTGATGTGCAACAGCCAGCCATAATTGATAAATGCATTGCGCTCCTTGACTCCGTACGCCTTACACTCCTCGGAAAGCCTCTTTTGCAATGCCTCGGCATCCGGACGACTCTCCAAATCAAAATATTCCATATGTTTGATATAAACGGAGAAAAGATCGTCCCCTTTTGTATTTAAAACGCCCAGCACACATTCCAATTCGTGCAGATGCCTCCATAATATTACCGCATCACAGCTGTTCCCGGCCGCAAGCAAATTGATAACACTTTTAATGGTCACCAAGGCTTTTTTAAATAAATTGTTGATTCCGTTCATTCGCCGATCTTCACCGCGCAATGAACCTAATACATATAAAGAATAACTGCACGCCATATTGAAAGCCGCAATTTCCGGTGAATATACGGATGTGTTTGATATCTTTTCAACATTCAGATGTTCGTTGATCACAATCTGCACCGCCACATCTCGCACAAGCATGGTTCGATAACCTTCATCGCTTTCCAATCGAGATACTAACTGTATAGGCAAATGCGAAGTATGAAACAAATGATAATAAAATATGTAGCTTACGACCTCGTCCAAACGAGCACCATCAAGCGCACGCAAACGTATTTTGCGCCGTTCCAGTTCCGCCGCATATTGTTCTTTGACCTTACCATACATTTCCCGAACAAATTCAATGTTGAGGGATTTCCCCGTAATCCGCGTTAACCGAGCTGTCTGCGCATCGAAAATCCGCTGCTCCATCTGATCAATAATATTGGGCATACCTACACCTCTTTACATCAACCTTCGCTATTAAATACATATCTAGATTATAAAATAAATTCCGATGAAAAGCAAGAATTTTTATCCTCTCTGCTTTTAATCCCGCCGTTTGCGTTTCCGCATAAGTTCAAAAGCTTTCTAATAAGTCATCTTAACTGTTACAAAATTTTACTGTTTCTCTTTAATTTTTTGAACCTTATGATTAACTCTTTATTTTTCTAAATAATCTTTTAACTTATCTAAAAATTTGTTTGCTCTTTTTAACGCTTATAAAACAAGATTCTGCCTGATTAAAACAATTTCTATTATCTGAAATTAAATTTCTAAATTAGATTTCGCGTTGATTTTTCGATTCGAAAGCAACAAAACGGATAAAAAGACAAACTTGTTTTATTTGCTAAAAATTCAGCCAGATATTAAACTATAAAAAAGGAGAGTTTTATATGAATTTTTGGGAATCATTTGGTATTTCTTTTATCCCTGCCCTGGTCGTCGCTATTCTTAGCGGAATTATAACTTATATATGCGCCAAAAATCAAAATAAAACGGAAATTGAAAAAGTAGAAGCCGAACACAGAAAACAATTGGATGCATATCGGCAACAAGCAATGTATGATATAAAAAAAGATGCCATTTTTAAATCCTTAACTGTTATCGATCTTTATCTTTCTTGGTTAAACTACGACAATTTAATAACTCCATGCTGGCAAAAAACTACTTTATCGGATATAACAATCCAAGCCAGGCAATGTTTTAATAATCTATGTATAACTTGTCATAGCGAAAAGTTAATAAATTTGTTCGGCGAAATCTTTTCCAATGGCTATTCAAATATCTTGCATTATTATTCTGAATACCGTAATGAAGCCCGAAAAGAATTGGCAATGAATGAAATTCAATTTAATGAAAAAGTTGTATTTCTCCGTAAAATCTCCACGGAAGATTCAGAAAGCCAATAAACAGCAGGTGTGTCAAAAAACACACCTGCTGTTTTTCTTAAAAACTCATTCAATTTTTTTACTAAATAAAACAGGTTGAACATTTTACCGACAATAAAAATGTTCAACCTGTTCAAACCTGGGTTTAGTGTATAAAAATGCTACCCCCCCCCACCATTTCGGTAGCTTTTTTTATTCACCCAAAACGGCTTGCCTTGCCAATAATTTTTCATTTATGTGTAAGAGAATTTT
>CASEFE010000057.1 GCA_949287105.1 uncultured Bacillota bacterium | reverse complement strand
TCATCGATTCCGAACGATTCGATTCGGTCTGTAAATCTTTCATAAATTTTCCGCACCGCACGCGACTGCTCTTCGTACAGAGAAAATCGCGCAGGCCGTATCACAAGATTCGGACACTTGCGCTTTGCTTCCCAAATAACATCTCCCGTTCTGACGCCGCAGCGTTTTGCCTCCTCGCTCTTTGCCAAAACAATGCCGTGGCGCATCTCCTGATCCCCGCAAACCGCGATCGGTTTTCCCGCAAGTTCCGGAAAAAATTTCTTTTCTACCGTCGCATAAAAGTTATTGAGATCCGAATGAAGTATCACCATACTCTTCGCATTTTCCTCTATCGCACAACTTTCCGCAATATATCGCCCGCGCTTAATGCGTAAGGCGTTTGCAGGCGAAGTTTTTGCATGACAAATTTCGCATCTTCTACCGCATGCCCCGCCTCGTCTTTCATATCTTTTACGTAAAATCTTTGATTGAACATATTCGACGGCGAAAGAATTTCCAACTCATCACCCAAACGGAATCGATTGCGCATCTGCACAAGCGGAACTTCTCCGCCTTCCAATACATCCGCAACGTATTCGCGCGTTCCTGCTTCCTGCGAATCGGTATAATTTACCGTCTCCGCATTGTCGCCCATCGCATATCCGATCGTATAATCCCGATGCGCCGCCTTGCGCAATTCTTCCTGCGCAACGTCCAAACCGATCGTCCCGTCCATTACCCTGCGGTAAGCATTCACCACCGTCGCAAGATAATACACGCTCTTCATCCTGCCTTCGATCTTAAAAGAACTAACTCCTGCCCGCTCCAATTCCGAAAGATAACCGAGCATGTTCAGATCTTTGCTGTTAAAGATATACGTACCGCGTTCATCTTCCTCGACGTCACATTCGCCGCCCTGTCCGCCTTCTGCCCGTACCCTGTATCTCCATCGGCATGCCTGCACACAAGCCCCACGGTTGGAATCCCGTCCCGCAAGATAGTTACTTAAAAGACATCTTCCGCTATACGATATACACATTGCCCCGTGCACAAATGCTTCCAGCTCTAATCCCGGACAATATGCGTGAATCTCTGCAATCTCCGCAAGGGAAAGCTCTCGCGCCAATACAACGCGCTCCGCCCCCTGCTCCTGCCAGAACTTTGCCGCATATCGGTTGGTCGTATTTGCCTGCGTGGAAATATGCAACGGCAGTTTCGGCACAACTTTTTTTACCAAAGACAAAACCCCGACATCTGTAACAAGAACCGCATCCGCTCCCGCATCGTATAGAAATTCAAAATAATCGGACAACTTTGAAAAATCTGCGTTTTTTGCAAAAATATTGGCAGTCACATATACCTTCTTGCCTCTTTCATGCGCATACCCGATCGCCTGCTTCATTTCTGATTCTGTAAAGTTTTCCGCAAAAGAACGCAAAGAAAAACCTTTGCCCCCTAAATATACAGCATCCGCTCCGAAATATATCGCCGCTTTCATTTTATCAAAACTACCCGCGGGTGCGAGCAATTCGGGTCGATCATTCATTCTTCCTTCTCCGTAACAACCTCTTGTTTCTGCCGGTCATTTATCCTTTTTATCGTAACTTTTCTCTTAAAGCTTGCCCTTCTTTTCCTCATTCAATAGTATCGGAGCTTATTTTCGCACCGATATCGCAACACCTTCGCCAATATCCAGTATACTCGTGATCAGATCCGGATCTGCGCTCACCGCGCTCAAATATTCCCGCAATCGCTCCACGATCGACCGACGTTTATACGGCACCTCCGTTTTTCCGCTTACCCAACCGTATAACAAGACATCATCGGCAAATAAAACACCTCGCGCCGATAACAACTGCTTCAAACGGGGAAGATAATGAATGTATTGCGCTTTCGGCCCGTCTAAAAATATGAGATCAAATGCTTCGGAAAGTGCCGGCAATACGTCTGCCGCATCACCGAACTTTACATCCGCACGATTTTTTACCCCGAAGTCCTCTAAATTTTTAAGAGCGCTGAGATACCTGTCACTGTCATTTTCAATCGTCGTAATATGCGCTTGCTCACATTCCAGCAATAGCGCCACCGAAGTCAGGCCTTCTGCCGTTCCGATTTCCAAAATCCGCTTCGGTGCACGCATTCGCGCTACGGCAAGCAACAAATTCAGCGTTTCATCTTCCGTTGCCGGATTCAGCCTCCCCTTCGCATTCGCGCGCAATTCCAGCAATCGCTTCGGCAAACGCACTCCTTCCAATCCTTCCAAAAAACCCATAAAAGCTGTTATTCCCTTTATATGCGCACTATGTTTGCCATTACCACAGGATTTTGTTTCGTCTTTTTATAAATAAAATTTTTCACGGCTTTTTTGATCGCCGCCGCCAATTCCGTATTGTTTACATCGCCAAGCACGTCCACCTGTCTGGCACAGTTTTCTACTATCCGTTTGATGTCATAAGCATAATCGGCATTTTCCGGCATCACAAACCCGCGGTTGACTACATCCGGTTCACTGAGAAGATCACCGCTGCGTTCGGAAACACAGGCTGTAATTACAAATATTCCGTCTTCAGACAGATGCTTCCGGTCTTTCATGACCGTACTGTTTTCAAAATCTTCTAAATTTGCTCCGTCAACCAGCCGAGATCCGGACGATATACTCTCTCCGAACTGTATACCGTCTTTGGTCAGTTCCACACAATTTCCGATGTCTGCAAGAAGTATGTTATTCTCACTCATTCCCAGATCCATCGCCAACTGCGCATGCCTTTTCAGATGCCTGTATTCTCCGTGCACAGGAATAAAAAATTCCGGCTTTAACAGAGAGTGCAGAATTTTTAATTCTTCCTGGCAAGCATGACCCGAAACGTGTATTTTCTCCAAAGATTCATATACCACGTTCGCTCCCTTGCGGTAAAGATTGTTGATGACCTTATAAATCATTTTTTCATTACCGGGAATGGGGCTCGCCGAAATAATGATCGTATCATGGCTGCCGATCGTCACTTTATTTAAATCTCCCGCCGCCATGCGCGTGAGAGCGCTCATCGGTTCTCCCTGGCTCCCCGTCGATACGATCACGATCTCGCGATCAAAATAATTTTTGATCTTCTCTACGTCGATCAAAACTCCTTCGGGAATTGTCAGTTCTCCGATTTTTGCCGCCGCATCCACAACGTTCAACATGCTGCGTCCGGATAATGCTACCTTTCTGCGATATTTTGCCGCCAAATCCACGATTTGCTGCAAACGATGTACGTTTGACGCAAATGTCGCCACAATGATCCGTCGGTTTGCGTTTTCCGAAAACAAGTGATCCAGTGTGGTTCCTACCACCGTTTCACTCATCGTATAACCCTGCCGCTCGACATTCGTAGACTCGCACATCAAAAGCTTTACGCCTTCCCTGCCGATTTCCGCGATCCGTGACAAATCGATCGGGCTTCCAGCCACCGGCGTCAGATCGATCTTAAAATCTCCGCTGTGGTATATCTTGCCTTGCGGCGTATCGATCAAAAGTGCAACCGATCCCGCAATCGAATGATTTACGTTGATGAATTCGACAGTAAAACAACCTAATTTTATTTTATCCCCCGGCTTTACACAGACCAACTGCGCTTTATTGATGCGCTGTTCCCGCAATTTATTGTCCGCAAGTGCAAGCGTAAGCTTCGTTGCGTACACCAGCATATTGATTTCTTTTAAAAGATATGCAATCCCCCCGACATGGTCTTCATGCCCATGTGTAACCAAAAGGCCGCGGATCTTATTCTTGTTCTGCACAAGATAACTGATATCCGGTATTACCAAATCGATACCCGGCAGTTCTTCGTCCGGAAAAGTTAAACCCGCATCTATGACAATGATATCGTTACCGTATTCGATAGCCGCCATGTTCTTGCCGATTTCTCCTACGCCGCCAAGAAACATGATTTTAACGGGATTTTTTCCCTTGCCTTTCTTTCCCGTTCTTTTCGAAACTGCTTGCCTGTTATTCCTCGCCTCCGGTCTCTTCGAAGGATCCGCATACCAAACAAGATTTTTCCCCGCTTTCTGCCCTTTTTCCGTCACTGCCGCGACTTTTGATTCTTTGGCATTGCCCAAAAACTGCGGCATCTCTTTATTCGTCTTCACTCCTCTCTTTTTCTCTTGCGTAAAATTTTGTTCTTTTCTGTCTTGCTTCAACTCTGACTCCTTTTTTAGGCCGCATTGCTGTACGCGACAAAGGGCTGAATTCAATCCAGCCCTTTTTGTTCCTTTTTGCGTTCCGCTAAATTCTCGACCTGACTCATTTTTATTACATTATGTAAATGCTTCTTCATGAAGCATATTATTTTATTTCAGCCTGCTGTTTGCAATACGCGTTGCCAACTCACCGACAAGCTGCTTGGAAAGCGAATCCGGATTTTCATCGGCAGAAGGCAACCTGCGCTTCGTTATCCGCAGCGGTTGCTCCGTTTTTTCTACTTTGTTATCCTTTGCCGAAATCGCCGGACGCAATACTTTCGGCTTTTTCACCATTCCGCCCTTTGAAATCGCGCTTAATTTTTCTTTCGTAGAATCTTCTTCCTTCGGCTGTACCTGCACTGTACCCATCCGCGCAATCGCATCCAAAATCACTTGCGTATCCAATGAAGATTCCACAGGTTTCTCTTCTTCCTGCACAGGCGAAAAATCAACAAAATACGATAAATTGAAAGACATCAGCTCTTTTTTCAGCTCCGTCAGACTCTCGATCTGATCTTTATCCGGCGTCTGATCTCCGATCTCTTCCCGAATTTCCATGATTTCTGCCAACGTATCTCTGTCCATCGATTCCAGATCGGTATCGATAAACATTGCGTTTTTTGCAGAAAGCAGTTTCTGAACCGATTCGTCCTGCGGAATAGCAGCATCCTGCTCAAACACGGCCACAGCGCCCTTGAATGCCTCCAATGCTTCCGCCGAATACGTCACAGGAAGATTGTTCTGCGCAATCGCATCTGCAACTGCAGTCAAAGCACCCGTACCCCACAGATTTACCCGCGATAAACGTACCCGCAAATCCGACAGCATGGTTTCTCCGCGCAATATATTTCCGCTGATTATATATCGGTTTGAATCGTCTTTGATCCGATTTGCACAGACCAACAGATCAGGAATCAGATCGTATGAAAGTGTACGCAAATACCTTGCAATCAAAACATCCAGTTTACGAAATTCCGGCATATGCTTGACACTGACCGCTCCGTTTAATGTATCTTTTATATCATCGATCTTGCGTTCCATTGCCGCAATCTCCGCACCCGTAGCCGTATCGGATGCAGCGTTGCTGACCGCGGCACCGGCAGCAGCTCCGATTCCGGCTCCTGCCATAATCCCGACAATATGCTTTGCAAGCGCTTCATAATCAATGCCGCCGGAAATAACTTTTTCCGCAACGCGCTCCGCCAATACATTGTAATCGACCGGCTGCAAAGCCGTAAGCTTTTCGTCTATCGACGCCAGACTTCCGTTCACAGCTGTCATATGCTCGCCAAGCGGCTTGATCGTCTCTTCTATCGACGCAGCATCAACCGATTTGATAGCGTCAATCTTCGCAGACAAATCGTCATATATTGCCATGTCCTGTTTGTAGGAATATTTTAATTCCTGCAAAATGTCATCGCGCATCTTTTCGATGTCCATCGACAAACCGGCATACATTCCTTCCACAGCCAAAGAAACGTCACCTTTACGGAAACTCGCAATCGCGGAATCCTGCGGTGATATCGCCATACTGTCAACCTTGTGCGATAACTCCGTTATGGCTTTATTCTGCTCCGCCGCATTCTTTTTTTCCTGCGCCAATCTCGCCTCTTCACGCTCTTTCCGCGCCAATTCAAGTTCCCGATGCGCTTTTTCCCGCTCGATGCGTATCTGTTCATTCATCTTTTTCTCATCGCGCGCCATCTCCGAAAGTATGCTATCTTTCTGCTTTTCCAGCTCGCGAACAAATTTCTCTACGCTCGAACGCTTGTATCCGTTGAATTCATCCGAAGGCTCATCTCCACGCTTTGCACGCATCACAGCTATTTCATCCATCGCTGCAAGTATTCCCTTCATTTCAGAAAGATACTTCTCCGTCGCTTTCAGCCGCTCCGCCGCACTGCTTCCGTTATTTTTATTTTGCAAGGATTCTGACATAGAGCCCCCTTCGAAGCCATAGCTTCACTTTTTGTCTTACATTATTTCTTTTATTATTTTACTATATTTCACCAAAAAAGTAAATACTTTGTCAGATTATTTTTTGACAATCCTTACAACTTTTTATACCGACTTATGAAATTCCGCAAAAAATTTTTACACCGTATAGAATCTCCGCTCGAAAGACTTGTCAAAAAATATTCTTTATTATATAATATTAGTCAGCGAACGGTTTCTTTCCTGTTTCCGTCGCTGTTTATCATATTCGGAATAATCTCGAAGGAGTACATTTATGAGAGTTTACAATTTTTCGGCAGGGCCTTCCATGCTGCCTCTGGAAGTTTTGGAAGAAGCGCAAAAAGAGTTCCTCGATTTTCAGGGAACAGGTATGAGCGTGACTGAGATCAGCCACAGAGACAAGGCTTTTGCCCCCATCGTTGAAGAAGCGGAAAAGAATCTCCGCGAATTGATGAATATTCCCGAAAATTATTGCGTGCTGTTCGTACAAGGAGGCGCCAGCCAACAATTTGCAGCTGTCCCCCTCAACCTCATGCACAACGGAAAAGCTGATTACATCGTTACAGGCAATTTCTCAAAAAAAGCCTGGCAAGAAGGCAAAATCTACGGAGATGCTCGTTGCGTCGCTTCCTCCGAAGATAAAACCTACACATATATCCCCGACGTTGACAGCATTTCATTCAACGACGATTCCGATTATGTCCATATCTGCTCCAATAATACAATTTTCGGAACCAGATATGTCAAATTCCCTAAAACAAAGGCTCCGCTTGTCTGCGACATGAGCTCCGAAATCCTGTCCCGCGAAGTTGATGTGAATCAGTTCGGCGTTATCTATGCCGGTGCACAGAAAAACCTCGCTCCTGCCGGTGTTACTATCGTGATCGCAAGAAAAGACCTCATCGAATCTCCGCTCGCTATCTGCCCGACTATGCTGAAATGGAAAACACAGGCCGATAACGGTTCGTTGTATAATACACCTCCTTGCTTCTCTATCTATATGGCTAACCTCGTTTTGCGCCATCTCAAAAAATTGGGCGGCATCAAGGAGATCAACAAGATCAACGAATACAAAGCCGGAATTTTGTACGACTTTATCGATAACTCCTCTTTCTATACAAACAGCGTGGTCAAAGAATTCCGCTCCATTATGAACGTACCCTTTGTCACGCCTTCCAAGGACCTCGACGAAAAGTTCGTAAAAGAAGCCAAAGCGGAAGGGCTTGTAACCTTGAAAGGACATCGCCTTGTCGGCGGTATGCGCGCCTCCATTTACAACGCTATGCCCGTTGAAGGAGTAAAGAAACTCATCGAGTTCATGAAAAAATTTGAAATGCAAAACGCTTAATTCTTGCGTTTCCCTACGGCCGATTGATGCAAAATCAAAACCTCTCTTTCGGCCGATTTTACATTAAGGAGAAATATTATGCCTCAGATTCTTAAACTTAACGAAATCAGCCCCGTCGCCGATAAAGAATTCCCCGCAGGGTATACTTTCAGCAAAGACGCTCAAGCTCCCCAGGGCATCATGCTCCGCAGCTTCAATATGCACGAATATCCCCTCGGCGATGAACTTCTCGCCATCGCACGCGCGGGAGCCGGAACCAATAATATTCCGATTCCTAAATGCACGGAAAAAGGAATCGTCGTTTTCAATACTCCCGGCGCCAATGCAAATGCCGTCAAAGAGCTTGTGCTCTGCGAACTTTTCCTCGGCGGAAGAAAAATCATCGACGCCGTAGAATGGGTAAAAACCCTTAAGGGTACCGAAGGAATTTCCAAAACCGTGGAAAAAGGAAAATCGGCTTTCGTAGGACATGAAATCCTCGGAAAAACTTTGGGTGTCATCGGATTGGGCGCTATCGGCGTTATGGTCGCCAATGCCGCCGCCGACCTCGGCATGAGCGTAATCGGTCATGACCCTTACCTCTCCGTACAAGGAGCTCTCCATTTGGATAACCGCGTAAGGACTGCCGATCTCTCCTCCTTATTGAAAAATTCCGATTTTATTACAGTTCACGTTCCGCTGACTCCCGATACAGAGAAAATGTTCAATGCCGATACCTTTGCTTCCATGAAAGACGGTGCCGTGCTGATCAATAATTCTCGCGGTGAGCTGGTCGATGCGCAGGCGCTCCTTGCTGCCGTTGAAAGCGGTAAATTGGAGCGGTATATCACCGACTTCCCTTCCGATGAACTGATCGGCGCAAAAAATGTGATCTGCGTTCCCCATCTCGGAGCCAGCACCCCCGAAGCGGAAGATAACTGCGCTGCAATGGCGGCAAGAGAACTCGTTGATTACATCGAAAACGGGAATATTACACATAGCGTAAATTTCCCCGATGTATCCGCTCCCCGTTCTTCCGTTGCACGTATCTGCGTTATGCACCAAAACGTTGAAGGCGTCATTTCTAAAATAACTTCCATTATTTCAGGAGCCAATATCAACATTGCCAACCTCTTGGATAAATCCAAAAAGGAAATGGCATATATGATCGTAGACCTCGACGGTGTTCCCTCCGCCGAAGTTGTAAATGCCATTGAAAAACTGGAAAGTGTACTTCGCGTTCGCGTTTTCGGCTAATTTATCAGTTTGATATTTCATAAAAAATAAGGTGAGGCTTGTGGGCTCACCTTATTTTTTATGCTTTCTTATTCCTAAAATTTTCATTTAGCGCATATACGATCTTGTAATTTTCATTGCAATTTAATCCTTATCGTCCCACAAACGCATTACTTTTCAGAAAATATTGTATTTGAAATAAATCATAATAATCTTTTCTGAAACAAAGAGTATCTGCCTTAAAAAATTCTGCGACGCCCCCCTTATCTTTACAGCTTATTTTTTAACACCGACCTTAATATACCCCTAATATAAAATCTTATACCAAATATACCAACGAGGGCTGCCGTTTTTACGGCAGTCCTCGTTCTATAATTTTTTATGACTTATTTATTTTCAGCCTTCCATTTTTTCGAGTAATTTCAAGTCAATTCCCTTCTCGCCGATCTTAATGATTTCTACCTTTACGGTATCACCGATGCTGAGAACATCTTCCACTTGATTGATACGGCTTTCGCTCATCTTGGAAATATGAATCATTCCGTCTTTGCCGGGTGCCAACTCAACAAAAGCACCAACTTTCGATAAGATCCGAACAACCGAACCTATGAACATATCACCCACTTCCGGTTCGCGCGCAATCGAAAGTATGATCGCCTTCGCGCGTTCTGCATTGCCAAGATTTTCTCCGTATGTTGCAATGCAAACCTTTCCGTCATCATCGATATCGATTTTCACACCCGTCTCTTCAATAATTTTATTGATGACTTTTCCGCCGCTTCCGATCACTTCACGGATCTTTTCAGGATCAATATTGAAAGAGATGATCTTCGGTGCATACTTGGACAAATCCGCGCGAGGAGCAGGAAGTGTTTCAAGCATTTTCCCGAGAATGAACCGACGGCCTTCGTTTGCCTGTGCAATCGCCCTACGCAATATCGTCTCGTCGATCCCTTTGATTTTAATATCCATCTGAATTGCCGTGATTCCCTTTTCGGTACCTGCCACTTTGAAGTCCATATCCCCGAGGAAATCTTCCAAGCCCTGAATATCCGTAAGGATCGCCACGCGGTCACTGTTCACGTCTTTGATCAGCCCCATCGCGCAACCGGCAACCGGAGCTTTGATCGGAACCCCTGCATCCATCAGCGCCAACGTCGATCCGCATACGCTTGCCTGTGACGTGGATCCGTTGGAACTCATAACTTCCGAAACCATGCGGATCGCATACGGGAAATCGACCTCGTTCGGAATCACAGGCTCCAACGCACGTTCGGCAAGAGCACCGTGGCCTATTTCACGACGGCCGGGACTTTTTAATCCCTTTGCTTCGCCCGTAGAATATCCGGGGAAATTATATTGATGCATATATCTCTTGGATACTTCATCGTCCAACCCGTCCAGCTTCTGAACTTCGGACAATGTACCGAGAGTACAGGTAGTCAAAACCTGCGTCTGGCCTCTCGTAAACACACCCGATCCGTGTACGCGGGGAAGAATCCCTGCTTCACACCAGATCGGACGAATGTCTTTCAATCCTCTTCCGTCAGGACGAACCCCTTTATCAAGGATCTTAGCGCGAACTTTCTCTTTTGTGAGATAATACAGGCTGTCTTTGATTTCGCGTTCTTTTCCTGCAAATTCATCTGCAAAATGCGCGAGCGTTTCCGCTTCGACTTCATTCTGATTTTCTTCGCGTTTCTGGCGATCAAACTCATCCAACGCTTTATCCAGTTTCTCAGAAGCAAAAGCGCGTACCGCTGCGTCGATCTCTTCTGGAATATGATAAAGATCCATTTCGCGCTTGGGTTTGCCGATTTCTTTCTGGATCATTTCAATAAAAGCGCACTGTTTTTTGATCTCTTCATGCCCGAACAAGATTGCGCCGACCATCTCTTCATCCGAGATTTCCTTCGCACCTGCTTCCACCATCATGATCGCATCTTTGGTTCCCGATAAACCGAGACTCAATGTGCTCTTTTCTCTCTGCTCGTTATCCGGATTGATCACATATTGTCCGTCAACCAAACCTACCTGCACAGAACCTGTCGGACCTGCCCAAGGAATGTCCGAAATGCTCAATGCGATCGAACTTCCCATCATGGCAAACGGCTCGGGAGGTATATTCGTATCCACCGAAAGCGCCGTTGCAATGACCACAACATCATTGAACAATCCCTTCGGGAAAAGAGGACGAATCGGACGGTCAATCAACCGCGAGATCAAAATCCCTTTATCGCTCGCCCTTCCTTCACGTTTTTTGAATCCGCCCGGAATTTTTCCCACGGCATACATTTTCTCTTCAAAGTCGACCTGCAACGGGAAGAAATCCATTCCGTCCCTCGGCTTGTCCGACATGGTGACGTTCACCATTACTACCGTGTCGCCGCAGCGAACTACACAAGAGCCGTTCGATTGCTCCGCATATTTCCCCGTCTCGACAATAACCTTTCTGCCTCCGACTTCTGTTTCAAACTGTCTGAAATTTTTTGTCATTCTGCTCCTACTCCTTGTTCCGCAAAAGATCCCTGACCTTCTGCCTTTTTTATTTCCTTCGCCTGCATTTGATCATACAGGCCGATTGATTTTTCTGCCCTTATTTTTCTTCTTTCATAAATTTATTAAAGGGCCGAACAATCCGTTCCGCCCTTCATATAAACCTTATTTCCTCAGTTCGAGGCGCGCGACGATATCTCTGTATTTCTCGATATCCTTCGATTTGATATAGTCGAGAAGCCCACGGCGCTGACCTACCATTTTCAAAAGACCGCGACGGCTATGATTGTCGTGCGGATGCTCCTGCAAGTGCGCATTCAAATGATTGATCCTCTCCGTGAGAAGCGCGATCTGTACTTCCGACGATCCCGTATCCCCGTCATGACGCTTGAATTCTTCAATAATTTGTGTTTTCTTTTCCTTTTCCATTTTTTTACTCCTTGGAATTTTTATTCGCGCAACCAAAGCACGTCGTGGAGTTTCGCACGGCCTTGATTACGTACGTTTAATAGTTTACCACATATCCGTCAAAATGTAAACCGAATCACACCGTCTCCTCAAAATTATTTTCGTTCAATTTTTTCTGTCCGAACAACGCTTTTTTATCAGAAATAATCTTATCTGTTTTTGCTATATATGTGGGAATATCTTTCGGAGAACCGATCCTTTCGATCCGATTTTCACGCGCATATATTTTTTTCCCTACCGCATTCGCTCCGCATGCTATGTTGTCCGTGATTTCTTCCATCACATCCACATTGTAAACACAGGCTTTTGAAGGCTTCGTCCAACCCGTATTTTCAAAGTTTCCGGCCATATATTTCTGCCTGTACAAATAGTATGGCATATAACCTGCCGTGTACAGCCGACTGCGCGCGTAAGATATCATTTCCGCAATTCCTTCCCCCGCCAAAAAAGTTTCTTCTGCTTTAAGGCGCGCCCCTTTTTTTAAACATAACGTATGTACGGTTATATTTTCCGGAGAAAGCGCGATCGCCTTATCTATGCTCTCGCAAAATTCCGATACGCTCTCACCCGTCAATCCCGCAATCAGATCACAGTTGACGTCAAAATCAAACTTCTTTGCCATTTCAAACGCTTTATAAATATCCGAGGATGTGTGCCTTCTTCCGATACGCTCCAACGTAGCATCGCTGAACGTTTGCGGATTTACACAAATGCGCGTCACTTTATATTCTTTAAGCAGAGAAAGCTTTTCTTCCGTAAATACATCCGGCCGTCCTGCCTCCACCGTATATTCCAACCCTTCCTTCCAAAACGGAGAAACGGCCAGCAAGACTCTTTCAAGTTGTTTCGTATTCAATACGAGCGGCGTGCCGCCACCGACGTATATACTTTTCAAACGATCATATAACCCCGCACAGGACGCTATTTCCCTTTCCAATGCAGCTATATAACTTTCCAAATATCGCTCCGTCTTTCCTATGTCCGCCGTTATAAACGAACAATAATTGCACTTGGAAGGACAAAAAGGTATGCCGATATACAGATCGGCATCCCCTTCACGAATTTCATAGATCCCTTCCTGCGTTGTCAGTACATCCTGCACCAGCTTTATATTTTCCGCATCAACCCCGAATTTTTCAAACAACGGCTGAAAAGGTCTTCCAGCTTCCAATTCCGCATAAGCCAACTTTGTAGGCCGAATTCCCGTCAACGCGCCCCACGGCATACTCCTCCCTGTCAGCGAGCGCAACGCATTGTAAACCGCCAATTTCGCAAAACGCTTGGCATAACGCCGAAACTCGAGATCGGTGGTACAGCTTTGCTCTTCCCGATACGTATATTCACGATCCTCCGAAATAACCGTATTGATAAAATTCCCGCCCGCATACAAGAAGCTGTGGGATAAATCGGGCGGATTTTCGCCGAAAAGCCGTACGACGTCCATCAGCTCCGCATATAAAAAATCTGTATTGGTTGTCAACATGTTCCTTATTAAAAATCTCCCTTACCGATACGGATTGTATTTTCTCTCGTGTTCCAATGCTGTCTCTTCTTCATGACCGGGATATACAGAATAATCCCCTTCCAAATTAAATAATTTAAGAAGACTCTTATGCAACTCTTCCCCGCTGCCGCCCGGAAAATCCGTCCTTCCGACACTTTCGTAAAACAAAGTATCTCCCGTAAACAGTTTATCTTCGCAGAGAAAACACACACCGCCCGGCGTATGCCCCGGAGTCGCGATCACAGAGATCTCCATTCCCGCCAATGTCAAAATATCTCCGTCTTCAAACGTAAAATCCAACTGAAAAGAAGGAATGCGTGCCCCTACTTCTTCTGCAAGATTATCGGCCGAAAAAACAAGTGATTTTTCCTCCTTTGAACAACCGATCTTCGCGCCCGCTGCCTGCAACGCCGCACATCCGCCGATATGATCAAAATGTCCGTGCGTCAATAGGATATATTCAATTTCCAGCCCTCTTGACTGTGCAAAAGAAAGAGGTTCCTTTCCGCCGCAATCGATCATCACGGCACGTTTCCCATCTTTTGTAAGAATATAAGAGTTCGCCCGCATGATCCCCGTAGGGACAGTATATACTTTCAACATGGTCGCCCTGCCTTCCCTTTATTTCGTCGCTGTTCTGAATACCTCGTCGATCCGCTCATCGGAACGAATTTTTTTCAAAAGCAAATCAATGTCATCCTTTCCGTTCAGACGGATATTCGCTTCGATCACGGCATCTTTACTCTTATCAAATCTGGAATTTACACTGGTGATCACCAAACGCATATCGCTGACTACGCTCGTGAGCACCGACAGCGCAACGCCTTGATCCTTTGCCTTGATCACGATTCCCGCTATAAACCGGCCTCCGGTCGCTGAATCCGCCCATTCCGCAGGCAAAATACGGCCCTCTTCCGCTTCCAGATCTTTGATGTTCGGACAGTCGGAACGGTGTATCACGACACCCCTTCCCCTCGATACAAATCCGACAATATCATCGCCCGGGACAGGATTGCAGCAACCTGCAAACCGCGTCAGAAGTCCGCTCATGCCCTTGACAATAACACCGCTCGAATCGGATGTATTTCCTTGATGCACAAGGGGTTGTTTGGGAATCTCGCGCTTGTAAAAATCGATCAGTTTGAATAATACCTGATTGACCGTGATCGCCCCGTATCCGACCGACGCAAACATCTCGTCCTGCGAGAAAAACGAAAATTTTTCCGATACTTTGGCAAAGCTTTCTTCCGTTAAAATTTCGCTCAGCCTGTATCCACGTCTCTTCGCCTCTTCTTCCAACATGCTCTTGCCAAGCTTGACGTTTTCTTCTTTCATTTCTCGCTTGAAGAACTGTTTGATCTTCGCGCGCGCACTGGAAGATTTTACGATCTTCAACCAATCCCAAGAAGGCCCCTTGGAATTGCTTGAAGTAATGATTTCCACCACATCACCCGTATGAAGAACGGAATTGAGCGGCACCATCTTGGAATTTACCCGCGCACCCGTACAACGATTTCCGATCTCGCTGTGTATGGCATACGCAAAATCGATCGGCGTCGCATCCTTCGGCAAAGAAATAACTTTCCCTTTCGGCGTGAAAACCAGCAATTCGTTTGAATACAATTCCGTCTTCAAAGATTGCATGAAATCTTTGGAATCTTTAAGGCCGCCCTCCCAGTCCAACACTTCCCGAATCCAGGATAAACGCTCCGTAAACGCCGAATCTTCCGATTTCTTTTCTTTATATTTCCAATGCGCCGCGATACCGAATTCCGCTATGCGGTGCATTTCAAATGTACGTATCTGTATTTCAAACGCCTGCCCGAAGTTCGTAACGACCGTAGTGTGCAAAGACTGATACATGTTCGCCTTCGGCGTCGCTATATAATCTTTGATGCGCCCCGGGATCGGCTTCCAGCGCTTATGGATTTTGCCAAGCACTTCATAACATTCGTCCACCGTCCCCACAATGACCCTTACTGCCGTCAGATCGTAAATCTGATCCAAGGTCTTGTTCTGCGTTTTCATCTTTTTGTAGATCGAATAGAAATGTTTGGGCCTTCCGAAAACCTCCCCTTCAATTTTGCTCTCGTCCAATATACTCTTGATTTCTTTTACAACAAAATCGACAAAATTGTGGCGTTCATATAACTTCTGGTGTATGTTTTCCACCAAAAATTCATAGGCTTCCGGTTCCAGATATTTCAGGCAAAGATCTTCCAGTTCACACTTGATCTGCGAAATACCAAGCCTTCCCGCAAGCGGCGTATAAATATCCAGCGTTTCCTGCGCCATCTTGACCTGCCGCTCTTTCGACAGATAGTTCAAAGACCGCATATTGTGCAAACGATCCGCCAATTTGATGATGATAACCCGTATATCTTTCGCCATCGCAACGAAAATTTTTCGAAAATTTTCCGCTTCCTCTTCTTCGCGTGACTTAAACACGATTTTATCAAGCTTGGTAACCCCCGCCACCAGCGCAAGGATCTCTTCCCCGAAATGGCTGCGTATATCTTCTTCCGTTGCAGGTGTATCTTCAATGACGTCATGCAAAAATGCAGCCGCCACCGTTGCGCTGTCCAACCCCAGTTCAATCAATATCTGTGCAACAGCGCACGGATGAATAAAATAAGCTTCTCCCGACGCACGTTTTTGCCCCGCATGCGCCGCTTCCGCATATCGATACGCCTTCAATAACGTTTCTCGGTCTTCGCCTCTGTAATTGTCATAAATCATCTGCAATACATCGATCATTGTTTTTCCTTTAACGCGCACACCGCGCGATACAGCATCGATTTATTTAATTCGGTTTTTTTCCCTTTTATCACGGTAATTGTATTCACATCAAAATGAAGAAGACCCAGCTCACAAAATACCTCTACTGCAAAAATAACCTGTTCTGCCGTATATCCCGTGTCTTCCCGATAAGCTGCCGCAACGCTGTCAGGCCCCGCGATTCCTCCGCAAAGACGGCGATATATATCAATCAAAATCTCTCGCGACGTTTCTAACGCAACAATTTTATTATATCCGCATTTGTCGCCGTTTACAACTATTTTCTTTCCTTCTAATCCTTTTACATTATAATCAGAAGGTGTTTCAAGATACATGATTTCCCTATATTGCGATAAATCCGCATCAAAAGACGGCGATATGATCACTGCATTCCCTACATTCTGCGAAAACGGATAAAAATAATCTTTTTCAAGCCCTGATATACAATCTGAAAACTCCTTCGGAATTTCTTCTGTACAAAGAACTGCCAACCCGTAACCGCAATTCAAACATGCAGACTTGATCCTTTTTAGCATTTCCTCTTTTGAAACAATTTCCTTCGAAACCGAAACAGGTTCCGACTTCAATCGCAATAAATTGTTGCGGAATATATAAAGATCCGTTCGCGCTCCGCCTTCGCCCGACAAAACCATATCGCGTACAATTCCGCGTACGCTTTCTTTGCCTCGAAAACGGGTAACATTCAATTCAAAAACAATTTCTTTCGAAAGATCGGAGGAAAGCAAAGGCATCGCTTTTTCCCCGCCAAACCAAACCAAATCCAGCGAGCCCGCTTTTATCGCTATATGCGGCGATCCTAATTTTAACGGATGAGCCTGTATAGATGCGGCCTCCACGGAAAACAAAGGCTTTTTATTCCCTACCCCGAACGGTTCCAATAATTCCAGCTCTTTTGCCAATGTGAGATCGGCCTCTAAGTTCTTTTCACAAATGCTCAGCGAGGGGACAAAATCTTCCGGCGTATATCGATCTCCGATATAATCATCCAGTGCTCTTTTCAAATTTTCGAAGTTTTCTTGAAGAATATTGACCCCGGCCGCCTGCGCATGCCCGCCAAATTCCGATATATATGCAGAACATGCTTTCAAAGCTTCGTAAATGTTTATACCTTCAATGGTCCGCGCCGATCCTTTCAGCATTTCTCCGCGCTTTACAAATAACAGGACCGGGCGATTGAATTCTTCCGCAAGTTTTGCCGCTACGATCCCTACAAGCCCGGTATTCCAGCTTTCATCGCTGAGCATGATTACATTTCCGAACGCGCCTTCCTTGGCAATTTTCTCCTTTGCACAGCAATAAACCTCATCACAGGCCTGCTGCCGTTCGGTATTGTATTCGTTCAGCTTTCCTGCAAGTTCTAAAATTTCCGCGTCATCTTCCGACGTAAACAAACGCAACGCACAATTCGCATCGCCCATCCTTCCCGCCGCATTGATACGCGGCGCAACCGTATACGCCAAAGAAGTTGCCGTTATCTCTTCTTTCTTTCCTGCAAGCAGATATGCGATCGCTTTCCTTGGCTGAATATTGATTCGTTTCAACCCCTCCGCTACAATATCCCGATTTTCCCCGATCAAAGGAACGCTGTCCGCCACCGTCGAAATCGCCGCCAATTGTACCAGCGGATATGCACGATCTCCAAGCAGCGCGCAGGCTATCTTAAATGCTACGCCCGCCCCGCATAGATTATCATAAGGATAATCGTCTTTCAATTTCGGGTTTATCACCGTACAAGCCGGCAACACTTCGGGTAATTCATGATGATCGGTCACAATGATCCGAACCCCGCGCGATATGACATAGTCCACTTCTTCCCGATTGGATACACCGCAGTCGACCGTCACGATCAGATCAGGAGTATACGCATCCATAATCTTTTTTAAGGCGTCCACCGATAAACCATATCCTTCCGAACGCTCCGGAATATACGCGACTGTGTTTACTCCGTATTCCCGCATAGCCGTCGAAAGAATGGATACGGCTCCGATCCCGTCCGCATCATAATCGCCGAAAACGGCAATCGTTCCGCCCTTTTTCTTAACATCGCCGATCGCATCGATCAGTTCACGCATGCCTTGCATTAAAAACGGAGACAGAAAATTTTCGGCACTGGGATGTAAAAACCGTTGTATCTTCTCAAAAGTATCAACACCTCTTGAAAAAAGGATCTTTACCGTCAGCTCGCTCAACCCGCATTTTTCGGAAAGCTCGCGGACAATATTCAGTTGTTGCGGCGAAAATAAATATTCCGCTACAATTTTCTTCACCGTCCGCAACCTCCTTGGACTCGGATTTTACAAAATAAAAAAGGCGGGAGTTTTCCCCGCCTTTTATCAGATCTGCTTTATCAGACTTCCTCTGCTACTTTCTTTGCAGAAGACTTTTCTTCTTTTTCAAGCTTTTTATCGGAAGAATAATTGTACTTCGCTTTTTCAGCTTTATTTGCATCCGATTTTTCTTTCATACGCGCATATATTGCCGGAGTCAAAATCAAAGATGAATAGGTAGATACCACTACCGACATCAATGCACACAGCATGATCGTCAATAAATCCATACCGATGATCGCTCCGATCACACCAAACAGAACAATTGCCGCGGCCAGCGCTATCGAAACCGTCAACACGTTTTTCAGACTTGCTGAAACCGAACCGGATACGGCTTCTTTTGCAGGTATGGCGTTCTTCTCATCCGCACGGAAATCCGCACGCATGCGCCCGAATACGATAAGATTGAGAACGATCGACAACAGAAGTGAAAAAGCAGCCACTCCGATCAATGCAATGCCGGCAGGGATGCGAAGCAATGCAATAACCGCAAGCGTCAAAAGCACATCGTGGATCGCCGCAATAAGCGCAGATACGCCCATTCCTACTTTGAACCGAATTGCCACATATACGAACAGAAGAACCAATGCAACGCCCATTCCGATTGCCGTTCGCCAAATGTATTCCGTAAACGCATGATTCTCTACAAAGTGCAAGGATACGGATACGCCCGCCGTCTCGATCCCTTCAATGCCCGATTCATCGATCGAGGTGCGCAACGACAATAAAAATTCATTGTTCGGCGTGCCCGAAGTCAAAACATATTCGATCGATCCGCCCGCCGATGTTGACTCGCTGTACTTTGTATCGGCAACCGCATATTTTGCCTCAATCTTTTTTTGGCAAAAATCTTGCAGTTGGTTACGGAAATCTTCTTCCAAAGACATATATCCCGAATCGCTTACCTCGATCACCGCATAATCTTTCGTGGTGGAATCGGGATTAAACCCGAGAAATCCCGCTATAAACGCACCAGCAATAATAAGCGCCAGACTGACAATCAAACTAATTAAGAGGCTCTTTTTGGTCATGAACTTATTCATCTTCCGTTTCCTCCCTCCTCAGATTGCAGAACGCGATTTTATTCTTCGGCTGCGCCAGGAACATATACAGGTAGAAACGCGTTATCGCAAGCGTACATGCAGCGGATATTACCGTTCCGATCAGGAATATTAATGCCATATACCGCACAGTCGCCGTTGAAATCAGGAACATGACCAATGCAGCCAAAACTAATATGATATGCGCATCGATCGTAAATGCAAGGCTCTTTTTATATCCCGCCTTAATGGATGCCGTAAGCGTCTTACCTGTCGCAAATTCTTCACGAATATTGCGGAAAGCATAATAGTTGAAAAATACCATGATCGCCGCTGAAAGCGCAATCGCTATCACGCCCGAAATATCCACACACATCATGGGAATCAGAGAAATACATAAGACAAAAATCAGCGCGTATGTCATAAATCCGTAAATGTGCGCAAGCCCCATTCCCTTGAACCGCACAATGGAATAGATAAACATCGCAACAATTAAAACCGCAAAGGCAATCGCAATGATCAATGCCGCATACTCACCCATCGTGGGCGCCAAAGTGAAAATCTGCGATGCGTCGAGTTGCAGATCAAATATCATATCTTCATTCAGCGTTGAATTGATGACGCATGCAATGGTCTGCGCCGCATCGCGCGTGCTGTACGCGCCGCTGATATATACGACATCCTGATCCAGCGCAGATGATACCGTTGCTTGTGTGAGAACTTCATCGCCAACTTTGATATACAAAGTTCCGCCCGATGATGATCCGCTTTCACTCGCCGCACTGCTGATCGCTTGCGTAATCGCTTTAAATTCTTTGCGACCCTGCTTTGTCAGATTGATGGCAACCGCATAGCCTCCATCATTCGTCTCTACGGCTTCGGCTCCCTTAACATGCGCCGAATCACCTTTCATTTCATTAGGAGATGTCGCGTTGTCATCCGTGAACAAAAGTGTCCCCGAATATGCAAAACGATCAAACAATTCGTTCGCCTGTTCGTCGCTGTACGGAATTTCCACCCGTATCGTATAGTCATCCTGCAACTTGATCGAATAACCGATAAATCCCTTGGACTCAAAACGAGAACTTATGGCTCGGAATGCCTTGTCGAATTCCGACTGGAATACAGCAAAATCTTCGCCCGTAGGATTTCCCGACTCATCTTTATCGCAGATGTCTTCGCTCAAATATATCCCTTTATAAGCGAGATATGTCTCCGCAGGGTTGTCCACCCCGACATCTTCCTCCGTGTACCCTTCGCCGACTTCCTGCTTCGCCTGCTCCACCGCTTCATTGTACTCCGCTTCAAGCGCTTCATATTCGCTCTGCGAAATCACACCTTCCGGATAATAGACAGTGTAATACCCCCCGCCAAGATCGGACCCAAGGTCGACTATGCTGAGCAGTGAATTGAACTTTTCTGCGGTGGACACGTAAAACGACGGCGTTACACTGATAAACAGCAACGCCACGAGCACGATTGTCACGATAACGATGAGCGCCACCGATTTTTTCTTGCCCATTGCTTCCTCCTGCAACTTACGTTGGATTTCTGAACCATGGTTTCGCGGACTGTTTGCCCGCCCAACGTATAGAAAAATACTAAATAATTATAATAAAATTTACCGGTTTAGTCAAGTGTAAACGGAGTATTTTTAAGGAATTTTACCCGTTTATCATAATTTATTGACAAATCTCCCTTTCCTTACGCAATCAAAAGAATTTATTGCCTCGCTTTTCGCAACATCTCTGCCGCAAGAAAGACATATCCTTCCGCATTTTTCAGAATTTGCGCCTTTTCCTCTTCGGTAAGCTGCCTCACAATTTTAAACGGATTTCCGTAAACCATGCTCCCGTCCGGTATTTCTTTGTTTTTAGGTATCAACGTCGCAGCTCCGATTATACAATCGTTTCCGATTTTAGCCTCGTCCAAAATCACCGATCCCATGCCGACGATCACATTATTTCCCACCGTACAGCCATGCACGACCGCATTGTGGCCCACCGAAACATTATCCCCGATTCGGGCAGGCACACCATAGCCTACATGAATCGTCACGTTATCCTGAACGCTGCTGTTTTTTCCGATCACAACCGGTGCTATATCCCCGCGGATACAGGCTCCGCACCAGACATTCGCGTTCTCGCCAAGTGTCACATCGCCCGTAACATAAGCCCGCTCGTGAATAAACACGTTATTTCCTTTTTTGATTTTATCTTCCATGTTTTCTCCCGAATCTGACAGCATTCCTTTTCCGAAATCATCTCTTCCTGCTCGCCAATATGTGCATAGCGTTTTCCGTACGCTTTTTCATCATTTCACAAGTGATTTCATACGGTTCGTCAATATCTCCGTTGAAATGATAATTGTTTGCGCTGCAACCGCCGCTGCATATAAATTTTGCAAAACAATTTTCACATTTTTTTCGCGTAAACAGGCAGGAATTTTGAAACTTCGATCGGATTTTTTCATCCAGTTTCCCTTCGTATACATTGCCCATAAGAAAATCTTTATCACCTGCAAACTGATGACAGGGATAAATATCTCCGTTCGGCGTCACCGAGAAATATTCATTGCCGGCTCCGCATGCACTGACCCGCTTAGACAAACAAGGTCCACCTTCCAAATCAATGTTGAAATGAAAAAAGTTGAATCCCTTGCCCTCTGCTTCCCGCGCAAGATATTTGTCGCACAATGTATCGTATTCCTCTAAAATGCGCGGCAACATTTCTTTGGTTATCGCAAGATCGGGTATCTCCGTCACGACAGGCTCCATCGATATGCTGTCAAAACCGTTATCGGCTATAAAAAGTACGTCTTTGGAAAAATCCGGATTCTTTGCCGTAAACGTACCACGCACATAATAACTTTTATCTCCGCGTATCTTAACGAAGTTTTTCAGGTTTTCGATAACAAGATCAAAACTGCCCTTTCCGTTTGCCGTTTTCCGAACCGCATCATGCACTTCTTTTCGCCCGTCAAGACTCAGTACTACATTTTCCATTTCTCGATTCAGAAAATCCGCGATCTCGCCGCTCAGCAAAAGCCCGTTGGTCGTAAGCGTAAACAAAAATTTCTTGCCGCGCTTGCCGGCCTCCTCTTTTGCGTATTCCACCGTTTTTTTCACGACATCAAAATTCATGAGCGGTTCGCCGCCAAAAAAATCCGTTTCCAGAATCCGGCGATCCCCTGAATTTGCGATCAGAAAATCAATCGCTTTTTTTGCCGTTTCCAAGCTCATAAATTCCCGCTTCGAATGATATGCGCCTTCATCCGCAAAACAATACCGGCAACGCAAATTGCAGTCATGACAGATATGCAGACACAACGCCTTGACATCCTTCGATTTCACAGGGTATGCTTTCACCTCTTCCTTAAAAAGAAGCCCGTCTTTTTCAAGCTCGGCAAAATCTTCTTCATATTCTTTCCGCTCTTGCTCCGTTATGTGCGAAGTATCGACCTTTTCGCCTAATTTTTCACGCATCAACAGCGCTCCCTTTTCATCACATTCATGCAAAGATGAGCTGCCTGTATCAAAAATATAATATTTGTCTTTTACATTGAATACATGGACCATATTCCGATTTCCTCTGTAGAACAAATCACCCGCGATGCGCTTTGCCGCGGGCAATATTTGCCTGAACAAATTTTAAGGAGCAGTGCAACTGCTCCTTAATCGATTAGTTATTCTTTTCGGGATTCGCTTCTCTGGATATCCTCTCGCAGGACTGATTGCCGACCGTGCAACTGGTCTTGCATGCGGACTGACAAGTGCTTCTGCATTCGCCGCAACCAGTTATTTTCCTTTCCGCAGGGCGAGCTACCGTTTTGATCTTTTTCATAGCGCAATCTCCTTTCGCTTTGTTTTTCTATATTATAGTATAAAACATGGAAAATTGCAAGCATTTTTTGCGCTTTGAAGACGAGTACTCGTCAGTTTTTATTCCGGATCAATCCCACAATCGCACAACTGATACAGCCGGCCAGCGCTCCGAAAATAAAATCCAAAACATTTGCCCAACCAAACGATATGGCACCCGCAATCAGCGCAAAAACAAAATACGTTAAAAGCGTTACGCAAAGACCGCTGATCGCCCCTTTTAATATACGCCGATCTGTACGTATACAAAAAAAGCACCCCAAAAAAATCGCAATATATTTTATCGCCTGATTGACCGGTTTGATGACACCCGAACCGATCGAGAACAACTTTATGCACAATGCAAACACCAGCACCGCGGCCAGCGTAAACACAATTGACAGACATACGCTCTTCCCGATCTCCGCCGCAGCGCGACCGTTTTCGCTTCGCATAAAAAAATACCTCCGCAAGAATTTACTATATCTCTATGCGGAGGCACTTCTCTTTATTCTATTTCTTCAAAATTACTTTTCTTCCTTCTCTTCAACCTTTTCCTCTGCAGGTTCCGAAGGAGCTTCCTCTTTTGCTTCCTCTGCCGCAACTTCTTTAACCGGTTCCTCAGGCTTTGCATCCGTCTGGTAAATCGCCTGCTTGTCAAACTTCATATAGCTGCAGTTTCCTTCACTGTCACCCGTTTTCAAGACAAACGTTCCTTCTTCGTCATTCACTTCGACAACTTCGCCGACAATGCCGCCGATCGTTTTCACTTTATTGCCCGGCTTGATCGAATTGATCGTCTCATTGAAAGCTTTCTGCTTTTTGCGCTGTGAAATAAACGACCAAACAAAAAACGCGATCAGCAATACAACTATTATGATAACCGGTATGATTGACGTCCACTGCGAGGCATCCGCCAAAAGATTAAAATACATTTCGATGATACTCCTTTTAACAATTTACTTGTTTTTAATATAATAGCTTTTTTAAGAATTTTTGGCAAGTATTTTGCTTTACTTTCCGCACAAAAATTTCCTTAAAACACAATTTTTCAACCTTTCGACACATTATGCCAATCTTATCATCTCATTCCCTTCCGTACTTGGCATAAAATTCTTCACAGAATTCCTGCAATCCGCCTTCCAGAATCGCATTCCGAAGCCCGCGCATCAGCCTGTTCAAAAACGTAATATTGTGCAACGACAGCAACATCGCCGACAACATCTCCCCCGCATTCACAAGGTGTCTAAGATATGCTTTCGTATAATTT
>CASEFE010000056.1 GCA_949287105.1 uncultured Bacillota bacterium | reverse complement strand
GGCGAAAAGAAGCTCATGGGCGAATTCCTGATGAACGCGCAGGGCGAAGACGTTGTGGCAGGTGTTCGTACGCCGATGCCCATCGACAAAATGAAAGAGATCATGCCGGAAGTTTATGAGCAGTTCCAGGGGATCTGCAAGACGCTCGAAAACCATTACCGCGATATGCAGGATATGGAATTCACCATCGAAGACAAGCATCTTTACATGTTGCAGACGCGTAACGGCAAGCGTACGGCTGCGGCTGCGATCAAGATCGCTTGCGATTTGATCGACGAGGGCATGATCACCGAGCAGGAAGCGTTGATGCAGATCGATCCGAAGACGCTCGATGCGCTGTTGCATCCGCAGTTTGACGCGGCTGCATTGAAAAAAGCGACGCCTGTCGGCAAAGCATTGCCTGCATCTCCGGGTGCTGCAACCGGTAAGATCGTATTCACGGCGGAAGATGCGGTTGCGGAAGGAAAGAAGGGCGAAAAGGTTATTCTTGTCCGTTTGGAAACTTCTCCGGAAGACATCGAAGGTATGCACTACGCGCAGGGTATTTTGACGGTGCGCGGCGGTATGACATCGCATGCGGCGGTTGTCGCGCGCGGTATGGGAACCTGCTGTGTATCCGGATGCGGCGACATCAAGATGGATGAAGAAAACAAGAAATTCACATTGGCCGGAAAAGTTTATAAAGAAGGCGATGTGATTTCCCTTGACGGTTCCACAGGTAATATTTACGGGGAAGGAATTCCGACCGTTGCGGCGGATACGTCTTCGGGATATTTCGGACGGATCATGGAGCTGTCCGATAAATATAAGGCAATGGCAGTTCGTACCAATGCGGATACGCCTGCTGATGCGAAACAGGCGGCTTCTTTCGGAGCGCAGGGTATCGGTCTTTGCCGTACAGAGCACATGTTCTTTGAACCGGACAGGATCGCTGCTTTCCGTGAGATGATCTGTGCGGATACGGTGGAAGAGCGCGAAGCGGCGCTTGCGAAAATCGAGCCGATGCAGCAGTCCGACTTTGAAAAACTTTACGAAGCGTTGGGTGGATATCCCGTAACGATCCGTTTCTTGGATCCTCCTTTGCATGAGTTTGTTCCCACGACGGAAGAAGATATTGCAGCTTTGGCAAAGGCGCAGAAGAAGACGGTTGCGCAGATCAAACAGATCATTGCAGATCTGCACGAATTCAACCCGATGATGGGTCACCGCGGATGCCGTTTGACGGTAACGTATCCGGAAATTGCGAAGATGCAGACCGCTGCTGTTATTAAAGCTGCGATCAACGTCAAGAAAAAGCATAAAGATTGGAACATTGTTCCTGAAATCATGATCCCGCTCACGGGCGAAGTGAAAGAGCTTGCGTTTGTCAAGAAGACTGTTGTGGAAGTTGCGGATAAACTCATCGCGGAAAGCAAGAGCGATTTGAAGTATGAAGTCGGTACGATGATCGAGATCCCTCGTGCTGCACTTACGGCGGATGAAATCGCGAAAGAGGCAGAGTTCTTCTGCTTCGGTACAAACGATTTGACGCAGATGACGTTCGGATTCTCTCGTGACGATGCCGGTAAGTTCCTGCCTGCATACTATGAGAACAAGATCTACGAATTCGATCCGTTTGCAAAGCTTGACCAGGTTGGCGTCGGCAAATTGATGGATATGGCAGTGAAGATGGGTAAACAGACTCGTCCGAACATGCATTTCGGAATTTGCGGCGAACACGGCGGAGATCCTTCTTCGATCGAGTTCTGCCATAAGATCGGGCTGAACTATGTTTCCTGCTCGCCTTATCGTGTTCCGATCGCGCGTCTTGCGGCAGCCAGAGCGAATATCCAGAATCCTCGCAAGTAATGTTTGAAAATTTGCGTAATAGCGAAAAGTAAAAATAATTTAAAAGTACGGCTTCCAAGAAGCCGTACTTTTTTAATAAAAAATTTTTAAGGGTACAGAAAGTACATGGGAAACAACGAAACATTGTAAAGAAATTTTCGATAAGGAATGTTTTTGTGATCGGCGAGGCAAAATAGTGGTATGATAAAAAGTAAAAATCGTCGGATAACGGTTATTTTTTTAATTGGCTTGGTTTTGTTGGCGGCAATGATAGTATGCGCGGGGAATTTAACCTGTCGCGGTGAAATTGCTTATGCAACGGAAAGTGTAATATTAAACAATATTGTCCTTCCGCGGGAAGAAGAAACGATCGGGGATATAGCGGTGGACGAAGAGCATTTTCCCGACGAAGTGTTTCGCCGTTGGATTTTGAACCCTTCCAACCTGAACGGAGCGGGGAGCGACGGGATTCTGACGGAAGAAGAGATCAATAATATCGATACAATTCTAATACGCGGGCAATCGGATGCCTTGATAAAGACATTGAAAGGCATTGAATATTTTCGGGCGCTGAAAAATCTCAGTATTCCGTATAACGTACTTACGACACTGGATCTGAATGCCAATACTGAGTTGGAATATGTAAACTGTTCTTACAATCGATTGACGAAACTTTATGTAAATCAGTTACAAAAATTAAGGTCATTTTATTGTGAGTTTAATTATTTGTCAGAATTGGATCTTTCAGGAAACACAGAACTGGTGATTATTTATTGCCGGCACAATGTGCTTTCCAAGATAGATTTCAGCAATAATCTGAAACTGAAATTTATAGAAACATTTGATAATCGCTTGAAAGAAGTTGACGTATCCATGTTAAAAGATTTGGAATTTCTGCATATCGATCATAATGATTTAACTCGTTTGGATATGAGCGGAAACCTGAAACTGCAAGGCGGAGGGTTTGTTGTAAGAAACAACGATGTTCGCGAAATTATTTTGCCGAACATACCGGGTTTCACCATATATTATGATGATTTTGCCGAGCAAAACCCGATTTTAGGATATGAGCGAATGGAATGGTATGCGGACCAAGCGTATCAGATACCTGTGACGGGGGATGTATTGGCGGAGGGACAAACACTGTATGGCAAGCGTGTTCCGAATGATTACACCATTCATTTTTCGGGTAACGGTGGGAGCAATGTTCCGGCATCGATAAATACGCAGTACGATCAAAGCACAAAATTACCCGAGCAGATCCCTACGAAAAGGGGATATACCTTTGCGGGGTGGTGTAAGGAGTGGTATGAATCAGAAAATCTGTACGCGGCCGGAGAGGAGGTATTGAATCTGGCCGGAAAAATTCAGGGAGACAAAGTGACTTTATATGCGCAATGGATCCCGAACAAATATACGATTCAATTTAATAAAAATGCGGCAGATGCTGACGGAGCCATGGATACAGTGAAGGCAGAATATGGAAAATCTATCACTTTGCCTTTGAATGGGTTTACCCGAAACGGATATGATTTTTTGGGATGGTCATTGACCGAAAATGGCGGAGTATACTGTTATGACCGACAATCGGTGATGAATTTGAGCGATCGTGACGGGGATACAGTTACTTTGTATGCGGTATGGGAGCGAAGTGCAGAAGAAATCAGAAAACCCTATGAAACGGAACTGGAAGAAACATTTTCCAAATTAACAGAAATCTCTTATTATGCGGAAGATCGGAATAGTTTGACAGAGATATACTATTCGGCCAAAGAACGTTTGATACAGGCAGGCAAAGATGAAACTCGAATGCAAAAGATCGTGCAGGATAGTAAAAAAGATATGTCGGCAGTTCCTTCGGAAGAAACACGGATTCAGGAAATCAGCGAAGGATGGAAGGTTGAATTTTCAAAGTTGTTTTTATGGATCTCAGATCCTCCGTTGCCGGAAGGAAAAGGCGGTGAGGCGTATATACTTGCAGAAAGAGCGCTTATAAAGTCACAGCCGCAGGAATTGAGCGGATATTCATTGTTACAGGAAGCTTCGAGCAGAGAACAAGCGGTCAGACATGCAGGACTTCTTATACAGGAACAAGCGGAGGCAGTGCAAAAATTTTTGGTTCCGGCGGAATGGTTAAAACGAGCAGAAGAAAAATGTGCTATACCATGGAATGAGGTAGTATCTTCTTTGCGCGAAGATTACGAGGCGTTTTTACGGGAGTATGACGCTTTGTCTGATAATGATCGCCGCTACATTTCGTCAAAGACGTTGCTGTGCATTCAGGAAAGATATCGGTTATCGCAGTCAAAAGGAGAGGCGGTTACACTGTTACAAGATGTTTTTTCGGATTATTCTTCGGAGCAATATTTAATTTCCGATTGGGAAAATCTTGTTGAAATATGGAATCAGTGCATTGCAGACGCAGAGCAGGCTGAAAGTGAAGAGGAGTTGGAAAAAATTATAGCTGCCGGATTGCAGGCGATGAAAGATGTGCCTACAAAAGACGAGCAGGAGAATCCTGAAATTCCGGAAGAGCCGGAAACCCCGCCGGAAGAAAAACCGGAAGAACCGGAAACCCCGCCGGAAGAAAAACCGGAAGAACCGGAAACCCCGCCGGAAGGAAAACCGGAAGAGCCGATAAAACCGCCTGTAACTGATTCAAATGCAGGAAACTGGAAATGGTATTTGATCGGTGCAGCCGTTTTGGTCGGAGGTGTATTGGCATTTATCGTTTATTTTTTAATTAAGAAAAAACAAAAATAATAAAATTTTATTAAATATTGCGGAGTCGCTTGTATTTAAAGACAAGTGACTCCGCTTTTTTATATAAGAGAAGCTTTTTAAGGGTGAACACAACAGGTCAGAAATATCATATAATATATAAAAAGAATGGAGTAGATTACATAATTAACACGTATGTCGGCGTGATAATTATGTAATTTTTTTTGAGGTAAAGAAAGAAATGCCGATTATACAACGATATTCCAATATAAAAAACGGCGGGATCGTGTTTATCGGGAATACGCTTGGATTGAGCAAAGCGACCAACGCGAATGCGCCCGGCATTTTAGGGTCGATCGGGGCATTCACTAGCTTGGATACGACCTTGCAGGTAGGAAGTTTTCCTGCGGGTACGACGCTGGATTATACAAAGAACGGTTCATCTGCCGTGTTATCGTTACCGGCAGGAAGCAGTGTATTGTATGCGGAGCTGATCTGGGGTGGCCTGTTCCGATCGACGAACAACAATATTTCAGCATTGCTGAATAATCCGGTGGAACTGAAAACGCCGCTTGGAGTCAATTCGATCGTGCCGGATGTATTGACACAGCAAAATTTTAATATTACGAACAGCGGAGTTACGGTAGGTTTTTATGTGCGGAGTGCGAATGTCACGCAGCTTGTAAAAAATGCGATGAACGGAACGTACAGCACAGGAAAGGTACCGGGATTGATAGAGGCAATTGATTCGAGGACGCTGGAAACCAACCATGCCGGCTGGACACTGGCGGTCGTTTATGAAAATACATCGCTTCCGTTGCGGAATTTGACGATATGGTGCGGAGGTGCGGTTGTATCGCCATCTACGGGTAATACGGATATAGCTTTAACAGGTTTTATAACACCGGATTTTCTTCCGATCACGGGTAAAATGTTTGTATCTGCGCAAGAAGGGGATGCGGTCATTGCGGGGGATCGAATGTTGTTCGGTCAAAATCTTGCATCGCTCACGCCTGTTTTCGGAAGCAACAATCCGGTGGGGAACTTTTTTGCTTCTCAGATCAACAACGTAAACGGAAGCATCGAAACGAGCGGAACATTCGGTACCAGGAATGCAAATGCAAGCGCCGGGATCAATACAACGGCGTGTAGGCAGGGATGGGATATTACAGCGGTCGATGTGTCCTCGCTTTTGACGCCGGGAATGATGTCTGCGGCGATACGTTTTACGACGGACGGTGATCTGTATGTACCGAACGGACTTGGTTTACAGATCGACAGCAAGGGTGCGCGATTAGAGGTGCAAAAAAGTGTAAATAAGACTTTTGCGTCGGTTGGGGAAACATTCGAATATACATTACTGATCACAAACACAGGGAGTTTGCGTGCAGAAACGGTCACGATCAACGATCTTTTGCCGAGCGGAACACAATTGGTCGCGGGGACGTTGACAATTGACGGAGTCCCGTATGCGGGCGCATTTCCAGTGACCTTTGGACCATTGGCGGCGGGAGCATCCGCTACGGTAAAATTTTCAGTAAAAGCGGATGTCGTTCCGGCAATCAATCCCGTTACCAACATTGCGCGCGTCGATTATGTATTTTTACCCTTCCCGGGAAATCCGGTAACGAGTTCGTCCGATTCTAACCGCGCAAGCATTTACATCATAGATACTCGCGTGGAGATAAAAAAGAGTGTAGATAAAGCGATAGCGGTACAAGGAGAGATACTGCTTTATACGTCTGTTCTGAAAAATGCAGGCAATTTGCCGATTGAAAATGTTCAGTTCAAAGATGCGATTCCGATAGGCACAACCTTTTTGGTTGGTTCGGTAACGATAGACGGCGTTCCGAAGCCGACGTACAATCCGGCAGTCGGATTTTCTTTATCCGATCTTGCACCGGGTGCGAGTGTCATAATAACATTTCAAGTAAAAATTGATTAAACAGGAGTGGAAACAAATGATTGTAAAAAACCAATCCAATGTAACTTTTGATTATGTTTTGCCTGATCAGTCGACGATCAGCGGAGAACAAAACAGTAATATTGTCGAGACGGAAATATTGACGTATGCAGTTTCACGAGTAAAAAGCTCGGATAAGACCTTTTTGAATGAAGGAGAAACGGCAAGGCAAAAAGTTGTGATTACCAACAATTCTGCTGCTACATTAACAGCGATGTTGTTTAAGGATATCATGAGCTCGGAAGCCACGCATGTAGCGGGAAGCGTTTCGGTGGACGGTGTGGCGCAGCCGACGTACGATCCGATTGCCGGTTTTTCGCTCGCAGACATACCGTCTGGCGGCAGTTCGACAGTGGAATATTCCATTTTATCCAATAATCCGAAGACGGGTAATACCGTAAAGAATAGCGGTGCTGTGACGTATACGGTGGAAGATCCGATTCGCGGCCCGGTCACGTATACAGAACCGACCAACCTTGTCACAATTCCGTTGATATCTACGCGTATGTCTGTCGTGAAGAGTGTGGATAAAGCATACGCGACGGCTGGTGAAAAATTGCATTATGTTTCTGTCATTACAAATACTGGTTCTTTGGATAAAACAAACCTGCAATTTCAGGATGCAATTCCGGCAGGAACACAGTTGGTTGTCGGCAGCGTAAAAATCGACGGTGTTTCGTATCCTGCTTATGATCCGAGTACAGGATTTCCGTTAAATGATCTTGCGGTGGGCGCAAGCGTTACGGTTGAGTTTGACGTAACGGTGATATAAAAATGAGAACGATCACAAATGTATCCAATATTACGGACGGAACGGGAGCGGTAACATACAGCAATCCTGTTGTAACGCAAGTCAAAAGCTCTCCTGTATTTATACGATATTTTTATAAAAAATGTTGTTGCCCGTGCAATTGTTGCGGATGCTGTACTTCGAATATTAAGAGATGTTGCGAAGACAGAAAATGTTGTCCTTCAAAAGAATGGAATTGTTGCTCTGTGAACGATCGGGGCGGAATGAGCATTAAGGATTCGTGTTGTTGTGAAGAGGGGCAAAGCAATTTTCGTCAAATACAAAATATTTGCAAAGATGTTTGTAGTTGCTGTGCATTCTGGTATTGCATATGCCGCTGCTGCCGTTAAAATAAATGAAGCCAAAAAAGCCGTAAGGGTGAGACTTTTTGAAAAGCTTAAAAAACCATAAATTTTGATACAGAAATAATGAAAATGGCGGGAGTGAGTCTGATTTTGCATCGGACTCATTCCTGTTTGATTTCGAAAAAATCTTTTTTGAAAGGTTTTAATATCAAACTTTCCAGACAGTAAACAAAGCTCGGAAGAAAATGAAATATCCGTTTTGTGGCTTCATCTCGAAAAAGTAGTCAATTTCATGGATACAATGGCAAGGAGGGGAAGGAACGAATAATCTTTTATTGCATATTTTATAGAAAGCAAAGCGTTTAAAAACATTTGCCGATAAATAAACTTTTTCACTTTTTCCCGAACACTTCAAAAAATGCTTTAATAATTGCCCATATTGCGGCCAATAAGTATTTCATATTTTACTCCACAATTTAAGCATAGCATAAAAATCTTGACAAATACAGTCATATATAAAAAATTTTTTTGATTTTAATTCTTAAAGAATGAATAAAACGCGCCCCAAAAGGATTCTGCTTTTGGGGTGCGTTTTAACTTTTTAAAGAGCATTTTTTACTGAAAAAAGATTTTGCGGCTTTTATTTCATCATTTCATTGAACCACACGAGCATATCACTTTCTTTTCGGTTGGCGAATGCGCTGTACGGAATCATATGCAATGATATTTTTTTCATCCCAGCCGCCGATTCTGCTCTTTGATACAGAGAATCGGAATTATCCGTGCGGCGATAGGCCTCTATGTCCAGGCAATTTAATCCGATGGAAGGATCATAGGTAGCATTTGCTTTAATTTTAACAGGAAGAGAAATGGCTTTGAGATTTTCGCCGTTGTCAACGCTTTCCGCGCAATAGACAATCGGCCCGGCTTGAACGCAAAGTTTGTATGCGTCCTCCTGTACTTCAGGGTTTGCGCGGATGGTAAAAGGCGTCATATCGAATGTAATTTCCGTAGCCTTTTTGTCGTTTTCAAAAACAGCGTAACCGTTGTGCATGCTGTATGGCTTGTTTGCGGTAAATGCGGCGCACCAGCCGGGGATACGTACAGCAATTTTTTCAGCGTTGCAGTCATCAATGATAATTTTTCCATCGTTCGGATAGGCGGTATGTACGGAGCAGGTCGTATGCGGTGCGTGTAATACGCATTCGGTAAATTGATTTATGAATAACGTATTGCCGTTTTCGGCAAAAATATAATTTCCCAAAGCGGGGAAAAGACGATTGAGGTTCGGAGGGCAGCAAGAGCAGGTAAAGCATTCCACTCTTTGTGTTATGGGGGAACGAAGAGAACCAAAACGGTTTGTTGTATGGTTCAGGTGGATAATTTCCAAGGGGTTTTCATAGAAAAAACGATTTCCGTCCAGGGAGATACCCGAAAGGACGCCGTTGTAAAATGCGCGTTCGATGGTATCCGCATAGGTGGAACGTTCGTCTAATTTCAGCATTCGTGAGCAAAAGAAAATCAAGCCGATAGCGGCGCATGTTTCGGCGTACGCCTGTTCGTTCGGCAAATGATAAGGGTTCGAAAAAGCTTCGCCGATATAAGTTGATCCGATCCCGCCCGTGATATACATTTTTTTGTTTACGATATTTTCGTATAACGCAATACAGGTGTTTTTTAAGGCTTCATCGCCTGTTTCGGCCGCAAGGTCTGCCATTCCCGAATAGAGATAAACGGCGCGCACTGCGTGTCCGACAGCTTCTTTTTGTTCGCGTATGGGTAAATGGCTTTGACAGTATTGGCGAGTCAGAAAAGGTTCCGGTTCATTTTTACCTCGTTCTTCCAAAAAAAACTGAGCGAGCCGAAAATATTTTTCCTCTTTTGTATAGCGGTACATACGAAAGAGCGCAAGTTCTATTTCTTCATGGCCCGGGGTTCTGAATTTGGTGCTTTTTTCTTCTACGAAAACTTTATAGATATAATCAGCGTATTTTTTCATGCAGTTGAGAAAGCGTTCTTTTCCGGTGGCTTCGGCATAGGCGACGGCTGCTTCAAACAGGTGTCCGGCACAATAAAGTTCATGGCAATCGCGCATTGTAAAGCGGTTTTCAGGTTCGAACATGCTGAAATAGATGTTAAAATATCCGTCTTTCAACTGAAATTTTTCGATGCGGTCGATGAGCGATTCAACTTTACTTTCAAGCTCCGCATTTCGTGTTTTTTTAAGGACATACGCGGCACCCTCCATCCATTTTGCGACATCGCTGTCCCAAAAAATATCCGGCTTATTGGGTTGTCCTTCTTTCCAGTCGAAATTAAAGGCTGCGATCCTTCCTGTTTCGGTAAATCTGTCATATACGGCGGGGATCGTAACGGTTCGGTTTAATTCCTGTTTATCGTGTATATATCCCGCAGGGATATCTACGTGTTCAAACGAAAATAATTGCATACAAATTCTCCTCTTTTTAGATATTTTTATTATACCATAACACCCCGCCGAAAAAAAGAAGGAAAATCCGACAATAGGTGTGAAAAAGCGATATAATAAACATGAATACAGAAAAAGATATCGTGTTAAGTAATCTCATAAAAGAAAAGGATTGAAAGAAAAAGCACTTTTCAAGAAAAATTTTTGCCAATTTATTGACATTTTTGCTTGTATTTTGTATGCTGATAGAAAATAAAAAAATAAATGAAAAATATGGGGTGTTAAAATCCGACATGGATCAGTTTTGGCGTTTTAGCATTGAATATGCAGGGGGAGGCTTGTTTTCGAAGGAAGGCGAGTGGATCCATCCCCGCGTGACGGAAAAGACATATGAGATACTCTATGTGACGCGCGGTGAAGTGTATATGCAAGAAGGGGAATGTGAAATACACGCAAAAGCGGGAGATATTCTATTATTGGAGCCGGGAACGGAACATTTCGGATCGAGATATACGCAAAATGTAAGTTTTTATTGGATCCATTTTTTGCATCATGGGAAATTGCCGTTTGAGCGTCGAAAATGGGAAAACTTTGAAGAGGGGTATCTTTTTAAAGAATTGTTGCATTATGATAATCTTCCGGCATCGCCTCAATATGTGGTCAATGCAATACTTGCATGTATTTTGGCGCATTTATGTTATTTGGCGCAGGGATCCGCGGCGGTAACGGATAAAAAGGCAGAAGAGATTTACGAATGGATCCGAGCGAATCTTACGGCACGGTTAAGTGTTGAAAAAGTTGCGCAGTATTTTCATTATACTTCGGATCATTTATCCCGAATTCTTCGCCGTCAATACGGGATGGGAGCGAAGGGGATCATTGAACATCTTTTGCTTCTTCGTGCAAAAGAACTTTTACAAAATACGGACAAATATATCAAGGAAATAGCGGCGGAAATGGGGTTTGCGTCGGACAACGCTTTCATTGCATTTTTCAGGCTGAAAGAAGGGGTATATCCATCGGCATTCCGAAACCGATTTTATAAAATTCATATGAACAGTCATTAAGGGTTTGAATTTGCAAGACATTTTATTAAATTTATGGTATGATGAAAAAAGATGAGGCAGTGGAGGAAAAGGAATGGATATTATTCTTTTCAGTGGTCAGAGCAATATGCAGGGGCAGACGGAGTCTTTACCCTATACAAGATATGTGCGCGGGGCGTACGAATATAAATGGCTGAAAGACAAAGCAGAGCCTTTACGGCATCCGGTGGGGGAAGATTACGGGGAATTGCTTCTCGCGGCACATGAGGGGCACGGATCGTTGGTTCCGGCTTTTTGTCGTGCCTATGTGCGGGAAACAAAGCGAAAGGTGCTTGCCGTACATGCGGCGAAAGGTGCAACGACCGTTGCGGAATGGCTGCCCGATCATCCGTCAGGTCGGTATGCCGCTCTTGTGCAGAAGGCGCAGGGGGCGTTGAAAATTGCAGGAAAGAAGGATAGGTTTGCCATCGTCTGGTTGCAGGGTGAAAGCGATGCGTTGGAAGGTGTATCGCAAGAAACTTATTCGACAAGGTTGGAGCGTTTGCGCGACTGCTTACAGAATGACCTTAAACAGGATGTTTTTTCGGTCATTCGTGTAGGGCGGTTTGCTTGCGATGAAAGAGATATTCCGATTTTGAAAGCGCAAGAGGCGCTTTGTGCGGAAGGGAAATTTCTCATGCTGACAAGATTTACGGGATATTGCACGGAAAAACCGGATCAATATATCAATCCTTTTGCTTGCGGGCATTACAACAACAGAGCGATGGAAATAATCGGGGAAACGGCGGGAAAAAATCTTGCAAAGTATTATGCGGGGGAGAAAATCGAACTTGAAAAGGAGCCATATGGCTTTTTAACAGAAGAATAAAGAAGGAAAACAGACGTAATTTTTATACGACAAAAAGGAAAGGGAAAAATGAACATCTGGCATGATATTTCTGAAAAAAGAATACAAAGCAAAGATTTTATGTGCTATATTGAGATACAGAAAGGTTCCAAGAGCAAATATGAACTGGATAAAGAAACGGGCGTGTTGCGTCTGGACAGGGTGTTGTATACATCAACGGTATATCCTGCGAGTTATGGTTTTATTCCGCGGACATTTGCCGACGACGGGGATCCGCTTGACGTTTTGGTTTTGTGCAGTGAGCCGATTTTACCGGCAACTTTGGTGCAGTGTTATCCGATCGGAGTGATCAACATGATCGATGACGGAAAACTGGATGAAAAGATCATTGCGATCCCGTTCCGCGAGCCGACATACAATAAATACCGTGATATTTCGCAGTTGCCGCGGCATATCTTTGACGAGATGATGCACTTTTTTGAAATATACAAAGTACTTGAAAACAAGACAACGTCTGTAAAAGAAATCATGGGAAGAGAATATGCGGAAGGGGTCGTGCAAAAGAGTATAGAACAGTATAAAAAAATGCGCGAGGAGCTTAAATGAGTCAAAAGAAATTATTGATTGTCGTAGACATGCAGAAGGATTTTGTTGACGGGGCGTTGGGCACAAAAGAAGCGCGAGACATTCTTCCTTCCGTATTTAGGCGTATCGGAGAAGCTCGTGCGGCAAATGAGACGGTGGTATTTACCCGCGACACACATGGAAAAGATTATTTTGAGACGCAGGAAGGTAAGCGGTTGCCCGTGGCGCATTGTAGAAAGGAAAGCGCGGGCTGGCAGTTGGTTGACGGGTTAAGGGCGGCGGACGAACGAATTTTTGACAAGCCTGCGTTTGGCAGCGTTGCTCTTGCGGAGTTTGTGCAAAAAGAGGGATTCGAGTGCGCGGAACTGATCGGGGTATGTACAGATATTTGTGTGATCTCCAATGCGCTGCTTTTGAAAGCGTTTTGTCCGGAATTACGGGTATGTGTGCGGGCAGACTGTTGTGCCGGCGTAACGCCAAACAGCCATGAAATTGCGTTGAATGCAATGCGTGCTTGCCAGGTGGATATTTTATGAAGGCAGAATAAAAGCCGGAAAGGACAAAATTACCGTCCTTTCCGGCTTTTTTAGTGTAAAGTAAGAGTGTAAAATTATTTATAAAATTGCTTAATGTCTGTTTAATATGTTTGATTTATGGTTGTTTTCCGTCTGCAATTTTGATAAGAGCTTCCAATACACCGTTATCCGCATTGGAAGCGACGCGCCCGGGAATTATTTTTTTGATTCCTTCGTATGCGTTTTCGGGCGTATAAGCATGTGTGCAGGCGAGCAACATTTCCAAATCGTTCATGTGGTCGCCGAAAGCGGCACATTCATCGGGCGATATGGAAAGTGCCTGTTGCAGGTATCGAATGGCGCGGCCTTTATTGGAAAGGGGGGAAGAAACGTCAAGCCAGTTTCCCCCTGATTGAATGATGCGTAACTGAGGAAGGAGAGAAGGCAGGATTTTCATTCCGTCGTTTTCAGGCCCGCACTCGTCATAGACGGCGATTTTACAGACGGTTTCTTTATCGGCGATCAAATCCAGTTCACGTTTCGCGTTGCTAAGGTAAGAAGCCGCCACAAAGTCAACGAAAGGATGAACTTCGTCCTCATAGTATGCGCAATCGGGCGTACAGAGGAGCGGATGAGCGCGTTTCATATTTTTCACTGCTTTCAAAACGGCAAAGATTTGATCTTTGGTAAGGGCGTCGCAATATTGGATTTTCCCGAAACGGGAGACAATGGCTCCGTTTTCTGCGATAATCAGAATTTTATCTTTGACGGGAGCGAACAGATTTTCGAGTGCAAAGAGCTGTCTGCCGCTTGCGGGGCAGAACAAAATGCCCTTGCTGTGCAAACGAAGAATTACTTCAAAAATATTTTCAGGAAGATTCCCCGAAGGATCGAGCAATGTTCCGTCGAGATCGCAGGCTACCAGTTTAATCATAGGCATATTATTTACATAAGAGGAGAGAATAGTCTTAAAACAGCACGGTACAGCATACGGAAGGGGCTGTTTTTGAAATGGGAGACGGAAAGTTCTTCGCATTCCGAGCAGGTATTTATATAGTCATCTTCCAAATCTTTGGCAACCTCTTCGTCGAAAAAGATGGCGTTGCACTCGTAATGGAGATAAAAGCTTCGAAAATCCATATTGGATGAACCGATGATGCAGCAATTTCCGTCGCTGACGATGCTTTTAGCGTGAATAAAGCCGGGTGTATAGCGATAAACGCGGATCCCTTCTTTTAAAAGCTGCAAAGAATAAGCTTTTGTCACCGAATACACGTATTTTTTGTCAGGGATTGCCGGGATGGTGATGCGCACATCTACACCGGATCGAGCCGCCGTAATCAGCGCGCGTTTCATTTCCCCGTCCAATACGAGATAGGGTGTATTGATATACACGTAGTGCTTTGCGTTATAAATTATTTTCATGTACAGGTCTTCGCAGATATTCCGCTCGCCGTCAAAAGGCGTATCTCCGAAAGGAATGCACAGCCGTTCGCCTTCGTTGTAGGTACTGAGGTATTCCTCATAGTTTGATTCGCTGTCTTTCAGCGCCCAAAGTTGCAGGAACATGGCGGTAAAATTCTGAGCAGCGCAGCCGCGGACCATAATTCCCGTATCTTTCCATTTTCCGTGCGGATGTGTTTCGTTGATATATTCGTCACTGAGATTGATGCCGCCCGTAAAAGCTGTTTTACCGTCAATGACTGCGATTTTTCTGTGGGTGCGGTTGTTTTGTGCGACATCGAGCACCGGGCGGAAACGATTGAAACAAAGGCAATGGATGCCTTGTTTTTCCAGGGTATCGGCATAATCGTCGGGAACTTTCAGCATGGAGCCGATATCGTCGTAGATGACGCGCACATCGACTCCCTGTTTTGATTTTTCAATGAGAATGTTGTGTACTGTATCCCAGAACTTGCCGGGTTTAATGATAAAGTATTCAAGAAAAATAAATTTCTGAGCTTTTTGCAGTTCTTCGCAAAGCTGAGCAAAATAGGCTTCGCCGTTGGGGAAATATTTATGTTCAAAAAAAGTGGTTGAAGGAAGCATGCTTTCCGCATTGACATATTTTGCGCATTGTTCGGCAAAAGCGCTCTTTTGGCGGTATCTTTCCATCAGTTCCAAGGGCTGTGTGTAAAGGCATTCCATTCCCTTCACGCGCGTAAGTAAAGATTTGAGCTTGCGGCGCGGTGTTTTTCTTCTGCGCAAGGAAACATACAGAAGCGCTCCGAAAGGGGGCAGAAGAAGAATAGGAACGATCCAGGCGATCTTATATTCCGCGTTCATTTCCGAATGAATGATATAAAGTGTCAAAACAATATTGAGCACGGCGAAAAACAGGGAGAGCAGGCTGGAAAGTTGCGGAACGTATTTTGCAAGAACGAGGATCATTGTCGGAACCAATGCGAGTTCCAAAAGCAAAAGAATGCAGACCAGCAAAAATTTGCTGGTCAGAAGCTTAAAAAATTTTCTGAACATGAACATCACCGATTAAAAAATTACAGCATATTTAGAATGCCATAGCAAGCGCGGCCGTTTTTTTCGATCACAGAACCCTGTTTGGAGAAAAGTTCATTTGCCTGTGCAAACGGAACTTCTTCGAAGCCGAGAGGTTCGAGATTTACCGCTTTGTTTACGAGCAGGTTGATTGCGGCGGCATTTCCGGAATCATCGTTGGTAACGGATGTAAGAGTAAGCCTTTTATCGAGTGCTGTTTTGAATCGTGCCGAGGAATCCGGAAACTCAAATCCGACATAGACGACAGTTCCTTCTTCGGCGGTTGCGTCAAAGGTCAGTTCGGGAGAAAGTCCGGAAAAACTGCAAAAAACGCTTGCGGAAGCAAGTCTTCCGCCGGTTATGCGCAAAAGATTTTCATTGAGCGACGCATCGGATTTCAAGGTATAATAAATTCCGCACTGAGCCGCTGCAGAGAGCTTTGCTTCATCTGCGTCAATGAGAATGGGTACGGCCTTATGGTAAATGAGAAGCTGAGCAAGAATGTTTCCGATGGTGTCGGCACCGAAGACGGCGACGTGCATTCCTTTGGCTACATCCAGCCGGTCAATGACGCTTTCGCACATGGATATGACACCGATAAACAAAGCCTCTTTGTCACTGACAGAGGGAGGGAGAGGGGACAAATCTGTCTCTTCCGAAACGACGAATTCGCGCATATACCCTTCTCTGTTGAGGCCTGCGGTTGTCGGTGCAGTGCAATTTTCCGGTTTTCCGTTGACGCATTCGGGGCATTTTCCGCAAGGGAGAACGTCGTGCAGATAGACGCGTGTATTTTTTTCCACGTTTACGCAATCGGCACCGGCTTCTGTTACGACTCCCACGGCAAATCTGCCGGGAACAACAGGGTATTTGGGTTTAGACGTTCCGTTAAAAATGCGGAAATCCGTATCGGTGAGCAAAACCTTGGTTACTTTCACTTTTGCCTGCGTGTTGCTGTCAATATTTTCCGGCCGTTCCTCCGAAGTCAAAGTTTTCGGGGAAAGTATTTTCCAGATTTTCATAATCCTCCTTGTCTTCCGTACGAACGGAAACTATATGAAGTCATTATAAAGGAAAGTTTTGGATTTTGCAAGTAAATATTGCACAAAAAAAAGTTTTGAAAGCACGGTAATTCTGTTTGACTTGCATGGGAAAAAGAGATATAATATATCAGCGTAACCAACGAAAATAAAAAAGTAACAGCAAAGAGGTGAAAACATGAAAGCCGAAATACATCCCGATTATCACGAGGTAACAGTCACCTGCGCTTGCGGTGCTACCTTTAAGACCGGTACCACGAAAAAAGGAGATACGATGAAGGTGGATATTTGCAGCAAATGCCATCCGTTCTTCACCGGCAGACAAAAACTCGTAGACACAGGCGGCAGAGTCGATAAATTCAAAAAGAGATACGGTATTTAAGTATGTGGTATTCAGCTCTAAGTGTTTGCTTGGGGCTGATTTTTCTATAAAAGAATTGCCTGTTTTTGTGCGGCATCGAGGGCGAAGGACAGATTTTTGGCTATGGATAAAGAGAAAAAACCGAAAAAAGATAAACGTACTTATATTGGCGGACAAGCGGTTCTTGAAGGCGTAATGATGCGAGGAAAGACGGCTTATGCCACGGCTGTGCGTGATCCGGAGGGGAAAATTCAGGTGGAGAGCCGAAGAATTGTCCTGACGAAAGGAAAGAAGATAGCCGGGAAGATTCCGATCGTGCGCGGAGTAGTCAGTTTTGTATCATCGCTGGTAATGGGTACGAAAATACTCATGCGCAGCGCGGAAGTATACGGTGACGAAGGGCAGCAGAGTAAATTTGAGAAATGGTGCGAAGAAAAACTTCATATCAGCATCATGTCTCTCATTTCGTTTGTTGCCACATTTTTGGGGATATTGCTTGCAGTCGGTTTATTTATATTTCTTCCGATGTTTTTGGCGGATCTTTTGGTTAAGAGCGGAAACTGGCTGAGACAATATTCGATCGGATACAATCTGATTCAGGGCGTATTGCGGCTTTGCATTTTTATTTTGTATATTGTTGCGATCACGGCGATGAAGGACATCCGGCGCGTGTTCATGTATCATGGTGCGGAACACAAGACGATCACGTGTTATGAAAAGGGCATGGAGCTTACGCCTGAAAACGCGTCGACCTGTTCGCGGATCCATGATCGTTGCGGCACGACATTTTTGTTTCTCGTCATGGCAGTGAGCATCGTGGTTTTTTCCGTAGTCAACTGGGTTTGCGACGAATATCTCAATATATTTGCGTATGGGGAAGTTGTCAATTTTCTCATTCAGTTTGCGATCAAGCTTGCATTTTTGCCGTTGGTGGCGGGAATATCTTACGAAGTGCTCAAACTTCTTGCGAAGACGCAAAGCAAGATTTTTCTGCCGATAAAAGCGCCGGGTTTTGCATTGCAGAAGCTGACCACAAGGGAACCTGACGATTCGATGCTGGAAGTTGCGATCGCAGCGTTCAAAAAAGTGCAGGAAATGGACAATGATCCGACGGTGGAAGAAGAAGATTTTATCGTTTCGAAATCGGTAAAGAAGTATACGGAAGAGCTGAAGTCGCTGTTTGCGCAGAACGGGATCGATGAAAGCGATGCCGAATGGCTTGTAGC
>CASEFE010000055.1 GCA_949287105.1 uncultured Bacillota bacterium | reverse complement strand
GTGCGCCTCCTAAAATTTATGGGATTTCCATAAAAACGGTTTAATGTTGGGTGGGCGCGGCGTATGCGCCGCACTCCGAGAAAAACCTACATATACAATTATTTTCATTAAAATTTTTTAAGAATAATCCCTGTGAAAAAGAAAACTTTTTTTCAAAATAATTTCAGACACGCTTTTTTTGAAAACTTCTGACGCCGCATTCCGTTTCCCGATTTTTCGGCGGAAACTGTTTTGTAAATAAAAGCACGATTAAACCTTTTTTTAACATTTTCTATCAAAAAAGCACACCTTTCGGTGTGCTTTCTCTATATCCGTTTTAGCGAATTTCTTAAAAATCGTCTTCTTCGCTCTCTTCGTCCTCTTCTTCGTCGTCTTCATCTTCGTCGTCGTCATAGTCACCGTCGATGTAATCGAAGTCTTCTTCGCCCTCTTTCTCGCCCTCTTCTTTGAAATCTTCTTCCATCTCTTCATCGAACTCGTCTTCGAATTCTTCTCCGATGTCTATTCCTTCATCCAGCTCCAACGTCTCCGGCTCTTCGTCCAGATAATTGCGCCATTCGTCATCCTTTTCCGGATCGACCTCTTCTTCCTCTTCGTATTCGGACGTCTTCTTACATTCGTCGCACATCTTTTCGCCCGGGCGCATATAGTTTTCCCCGCATACGGGACAAAGTTCTGTCTTTTCTGCGTCTTCATCCTCGTCGAGATCCGCAAACTTTAACTGCTTGCCCTGCAACTCGGCCAGACAAATATCACAGTACTCTTTATCCTCCTCAATGTAGTTGAGTTCGCACCTGGGACATTTTTTGTACTTAGGCATCTCTTTTCTCCCTGAAATGTTTCGTCGGCACAGCCGCTCAATCATGCTTTACTATAATAGTATTATGCTAAATTCTACTATGTGCAAAAAATAAAAAAACTTGCCGGCCTTTCAGCCTTTTTTTTCGGGGATATTATACTAATATTGAATGCGTTTGTAAAGTCTTTTTTCATCTTTTTTATTTTTTTTTGCGAACTTTTCGCTTGTTTTGCATACTGACCTCAGTATAAAATCTTTGCCCTTGCCCGCATTTTCCCTTTCCGCATGCAAATTCCCGATTCTCAATGGAACCGGGAACCGACAAATTTTTATCAAATAATATAAAACTTCCCTTCTTCTTGCGCTTTTATGGCATGGAAAGAATACAAAAATTAAACGGCGTTTTATCTTTTTTACTCAAAACGCTTTATAAAACCAGCTTTTCCAGCTCCCTTTCTATATCAAAAACAGAAATCTTTGCAAAGAGAATACGATGTCTGCCGCCTGCATGTGCTTTGAAAACGGTTTTGCCTTTGTCGTCGACAGATACCGTTCCGAATTCACCAAGCCGGAAAAGTTCGCCGCAGCCCGCCGCGCCGTAAAAGGCAGCGCACAGATCCCAGGACGATCGCGTAAGCCCGATGCGGAAATCATAACAGCAACGCGCAGGGCTTCCTTCGGGTAAATATCTGCCCGTCAAAACATCATAGCCCAATTCGAACGGACTGTATACGACGGGAGTGGGCCAGTCTTGCGCAACTTTCTGCGCCGCCCCGATATCCTCCACCACATTTGCTTCCTCTACAATCTTATTTCCTTCAAAATAGATCGGCTTTTCGAGAAACATCCCCGACATGATCACAAGCTCGCTTACTTTTTCCTCTACCAAAGCCCGACCGTCTAACGGCGATATTCCGTCGGCTTCGCTTTCCAATAACCGCGCAAAATTCCGCTGCGATCCGATCCCGATCAGCGTTATTTTCTCGCTTGCATTTGCAAGCGTTTTACGCATAAGCGCTACCGATTCCTCCGCATTCGCTTCCGCCCCGAATTTTTCTTTGATCCGCTTTGCATAGCAGTTATATACATTGTCACTTAAATAATCCTTGCCTTCCATTACGCCCACGGGAACTCGCATTCCGTAATAGCCGAGAATGGCGCAAACCGTTTCTGCCGCCCCTTCCATTGCCGTGCAACATGTCACCGCGGAAAGTTTTATTTTCCCTTGTGAACAGAGCGTTTTCAACAATACCAACGCTCCGGCATCGTCACAATCGCCGCCGATATCCGTATCCAATAATATTTCTTTCATACAGGTTTTTCCTTTCTTGATACTAAATTTATTTTCCGAGATCAAAACTGTTTTTTTGCGCTTTTTTATCGTATCATACTTTCTTTTCCTTTGCAATCCTTTTATAAATTTTAAAGAATTTTTTTATTCCTTTTTTAGCGAAAACCCGTAGGTCCTTGAATTTCCCGTTTTTTGAAAAAATTTTGCCCGAAAATTTTAATCTGTATTTTTTGAAGCAAAAAAAGCGGCATAAAGCCGCTTTTTTCAAAAATTCAGTTTTAACGGATGCGCCTTCTTCTCAGGATCAGGAATGTAACCGCGCCGCCGATCACAACAACGCCGACCGGTACAAAGATCGCTGCCCATTGCCACGTCCAGCCTGCCGATGCGTCTGTTTCCACCTTCGCACCTACAACCAGCGCCGTAAGCAAAGAATCGTTTATCTTCTTCTCGTCCGCACTCGTTACCTTGCTCACACAATTGTAATAATACTTTTGTGTGTTGCTGTCCTTCACCGATGCAAAATCAAATCCCGAAAGATTCGTGCCGTTTACAAACGCTTCGATCAGCTTGATATCTTCCTCTTCGTATTCTTCGCGGTACTTTCCGTTTTCGTCGGTAACCACGCTCACGTCTTTACCATAATAATAATATTTCATTATGTTCGACGCTTCCGAGAATTTCTCCGCCACGTTCGTGAACAGATCCTGCACTGCCGTGTACTTTTCGTTGCGCTCTTTCAGAGCCGCGTTCGTCGCACAGACGTCCATCACATACACATAATTCTCGGCATACGTCTCGGCGTTGGCAAAAAATACTTTGCCCGCCACAACCTCCGGCGCAAACCAGCTGTTGTTGTAATCGATTCCGAGATATTGCGTCGCCTTATATTCCTCGGCGTCGTTCTCGTCTATATCGCCAAGCCCTAAATCGGAATAATCTTCCGCCGTACCGTCATAACGGATCCGCCACAGCGCATTGCCGTTCGTGCCCGTCCGCGAATAGTACAGGAATTTGCTCTCCGTATCCAGCGTCAAAAATGCCGCGCCTTCCTGCGCATTGGCTAAACGAACTTCTTCTTCCACAAATCCGCTCGCCGTTACACTCGTCGCACGACGATAAATGTTGTTCGTCGTGGAATCCAGATAGATATAATACTGCGTTCCGTTTTCTACATAGTACAGCGCCGTTTCCGTCGCTTTATCCGTATAGTGCGAAACCAGCGTGATCGCATTGCCTGCCGATTCTACGCCTGCACCCGCTTTGATGGTCGGATTCGCCTGGATCGTATCCCAGTCGGTCACCGCCGCATACGCCGCGTCGTCAAGCCTGCATACATAAGCGATCGTATTTGTAGTATCTCCCGAAAGAACCGTGATCGTAAAATACAGATTTTGGTTGCTGTAACGCTCGATCGCATAGGTAAAGCCCGTCTGGCTCTTCGGTTTGTTTTCCTGCGTCCAGTCAGGATTGAAAGTCGTCGCTTCCGTCTTGTCCGCGCCGATACCGTCCAGTACCAACGTGCCGAGGTTGACGTACTCCATTTCATATTTATCGTCCCCTTCCGAAAGCGAAATGTCCACAAATCCGTCGGACAGATCATAGTCGCGGGGTGCCTCCGTCGTGGCCGCGTTCACCTTGAACAGCTGCTGGTACGACTCGTTTGTCGCACTTCCGCCGCTGTAAGTATTCTTTTTTGCCACAGGCATCGTATAATATACAGTGGGGCTGTCAATATCTTCCGCGTCAAACGCATACGAAGCATATCCCTTCACAAGCGTCGTGTTCTTCATCGTCTGCGTGTTGACTGCATGCAATTCGCTGTTTGCCGTGTCCGCATACAAAAGATATACCGTGTCGTTTTCCACAACATAACGGTATTCATGGTTGCCGATCTCCAACTGCGCGTAATTGCCCTTCAATACATCGCTGCCGTCCAACCGCGCACGCTTGAAGTTCAGCCAGTTGTTTTCGACCTGCGCCTGCATGTTCTTCGTATTGTTCGGCGTCGCATAATATACATAGTCGCCATAAATAAAAATGCCCGATTTGTGATTGCCGTCATATACGATCTCCGGTATTACCGTCTCCGCACCGTCAAACTTCCCTTCCGCCAGCGCCGACGCGGAAATCCGAACGAGCGCACCCTTCTCTACCTTACCGTACGTGTTGGAAGAGGTGTTGCTCTCCACACCGTTGATAAAATAGATCCAGTTTCCCTTCTTGGCAACAAAACCGCCATTCGACTCCACTGCCTCGTTCCCCGGCTCATACCCTTCCAGCGGTTTGAACGTATATTGGCTGCCGCATCCCGCAAAAACAACGAGCGCCATCACCAAAGCTAAAACGAGCAGCAGGAATTTTTTGCCTGATTTTTGCATAAAATACAGACTCCTTTCGGTCAATGTTATTTTTGTGCGCCGCTTTGCGCACTTTCCCCTCTCGGCAATACCTGCCGATATACCTTTCTATTATATACTAAATCCGGTGTTTACGCAATTAAAAAAGATAAAAAACGGATGAAATTTTTACGCGTTTTGTGTAATTTTTCTCTTTCTATCCGCCTTTATGGGCGGAAATCCCTTTTTAACGGAGGTCTTTCATGGAAACTTTCGGTATCCTGAAACTGCTTTCCGCGCTTTCCGGCGCGGCCGATAACACTTCGCCTTCCAACGACGAAAAAGATACTTCCCCGCCCCCGCAGCAATCCGCACCCGTAAATCAGACCGGATTTTTTTCGGCTGACGAACGCGCTCGGCGCGCTGCCGAAATCCTCGAAAAACATGACGCCGCCTTGCGCCGCGTCAAAAAAAATAATCCCCACCCGTGAAACACGGCGCCGCGCAATATTGCGCGGCGCCGAACTGTGCTGCTTGTATTCCTTTGCGGAAATTATCTCTTTGAGAACTGAGGCGCACGGCGCGCTTTTTTGAGGCCGTACTTCTTTCTCTCTTTGCTGCGCGGGTCACGCGTCAGGAAGCCTTCCTTTTTCAGCGCCGGACGAAGTTCCGGTTGCGCCTGGATCAGCGCACGCGAAATACCGTGACGGATCGCTCCCGCCTGACCTGTGTATCCGCCGCCGCATACGTTGATCACGATGTCGTATGCCGCTTCTGTCTGCGTCAGCACGATCGGCTGCTTAACGATATACTGCAATGTGCCCTGCGGAAAATAATCTTCGAGCGCACGATCGTTGATGACAATGCTTCCGCTTCCGCCCGGAATGAGGCGCACGCGGGCGATCGCTTTCTTTCTTCTGCCAGTTCCCCAGAACTGCAATTTCTTTTTCAGATTCGCTTTTGCCATTGTTCCACCTCGTTAAAATAATTTAAGTTCTTCGGGCTTCTGCGC
>CASEFE010000054.1 GCA_949287105.1 uncultured Bacillota bacterium | reverse complement strand
GCGTTCATCAGGAATTCGCCCATGAGCTTCTTTTCGCCGGTTGCAGGATTTCGCGTGAACGCAACACCCGTACCGGATGTATCACCCATGTTACCGAACGCCATCATCTGTACGTTTACGGCTGTGCCCCAGCTGTACGGAATATCGTTCTGCATACGATAGTAGTTCGCACGAGGGTTGTCCCAAGAACGGAATACCGCCTTGATCGCGCCGAACAACTGTTCCTTCGGATCGGTCGGGAAATCGGCCCCGATCTTTGCCTTATATTCTGCCTTGAACTGATTGGCAAGCTCTTTCAGGTCATCCGCATTCAGCTCTACGTCCTGCGTGACACCTTTTTTCTCTTTCATCTGATCGATGAGCTGCTCAAAATATTTCTTGCCGACTTCCATAACGACGTCGGAATACATCTGGATAAAACGACGATAGCAGTCCCACGCCCAACGGGGATTGCCCGACTTCTTTGCAATGACGTCTACCACGTCCTCGTTCAATCCGAGGTTCAGGATCGTGTCCATCATGCCCGGCATGGACGCACGCGCACCCGAACGTACCGATACAAGCAACGGGTTCTCTTTGTCACCAAACTTTTTGCCGCAAATGGCCTCCATCTTGGAAATATATTCCATGATCTCCGCCTGAATATCGGGATTGATCTGTCTTCCGTCTTCATAATACTGCGTGCACGCTTCCGTCGAAATCGTAAAGCCCTGCGGTACAGGAAGTCCGATCTTGGTCATTTCTGCCAGGTTCGCGCCCTTGCCGCCCAGAAGCTCACGCATCTTTGCATTGCCTTCCGAGAAAAGATAGCAATACTTCTTTGCCATAAATTGTTCTCCTCCTGATAAAGTTTCAAATATTGTCGATTACACTAACGTAACTATTTTAATATAATTTTTACTAAAATACAAGTGAAAAGACATTCGTTTTCAAATTTTTTGCAAGGTTTTTACTTTTTCAGCTTTCCGCACCTCCCTCTTCCCCCGTAACCCTTACCGCATATTTTATTCGATTAAAAAAAACAAACTGTCATTCTGTCGAATTTTTTATTTTGGATTCAAAAAAACGGCTCGTTTGAGCCGTTTTTACATTTGATCGATATAATCCGAAAGCGCACTGATTTGCGCATCCGTCTTTGTACGAAAATAAGCATTCAGAAGCCGCAAGGCTCTCTTTTTTCCTTCCGCACCGATCTGCCCTGCATCGTACTTTTCCCCGGCGCATTTTTTTAATACTTCCAACGTGGTTCCGCTTACCCCCGCGCCCTTTGCACAATCGCCACAGGTAAAGCATCCGCCCGCCATATCAAAATAACTTTTCCCCTGCAATACCGCTCCGCATTCCGCACATACACCCATATCCAGCATATAACCGGACAGTGCCAATGCACGCAACATAAACGAAATCAGTGCTTCCGCCTCATCCCCGTCACACATTTCCCGCAATGCGTTGACCGCACGCAAAAAAAGCTCTTCGTTGACGATCCCGTCAAAAAGCAAAGCATCGCATACCTGAACAAGCGAAGCCGCCGCATAATACTTGTTGAGATCTTCCCTCAAACCGTAAAAACCGTCCGTCGACGTCGCGCCGATGATCGTATACCGCTCCCCTTTTTGCGCAAGAATATATTCTGCAAAACAAAAAGGCTGCGCCGCAAACCGAAGTTTTGCGCCTGCCTTCCGTACACCCTTCGCCGCAGCCGAAATTTTGCCGCGCTGCAAAGAAAACAGTGTGACCATCTTATCGCTCTCGCCATAATCCGCTGTGCGCAATACGAGGGCATCCACTTTTATTTCCATACCGTCTCCCGCTGCCGGGCATGCCGCATTACTTTTTCAGTTGCTTATACAACATATAATACGATAAACTGCCCGTCTGTTCAAACAGCTTCCAGGCGATTTCCGCCGCATCATCATCTTTCACAAATCTTGCCATACTTCCCTCCGTTAAGAGTATGTGCCGTTTCGCACATTTCCGGCAAGGTAAATTTTTCCGTTTTTTTATCCCGGCTCTTTTTTAGTCCCTATCCTGCAATTCTCCGTAAAAATTTGCGTAGTCGGTTCGTTTCTCACGCAAAAACGCGATCGCCGAAGAAGGGTGCATGTTCAGCCTGCCCGTCAGAAGATACGGCACATCGTATCCCCACACCGCGCCCTGCGCCCGCATGGGCAACAAATAATCGGTGATAAACTGCAAAACCGGCGTTAAATGAAATTTCGGATTTTTCAAAAAACCAAGCAAAAGTTCCGAAGAACAGTTTCCCGCGCCGCGGCCGATTCCGCCCGCCGTCATATCCAGAAGCGAAGCTCCCCAGCTCGCCGCCTCGATCGTGTTGCCGAATGCCAGCTGTTGGTTGTTGTGCGCATGCATTCCGATCACCTTGTTGTATTTTTTTCCGTATTCCAGATAACGAAGCGTCAGTTTCGCGATCTGTTCCGGATACAACGAGCCATAAGAATCGACAAGATAAATGACATCGACCGGACTTTGCCCGAGCATTTCCAACGCGTCATCAATCTCCTCGTCCTTTGCTTTGGACACTGCCATGACATTTGCACACGTCTCATATCCGCGCTTTTTACAGTATTCGATCATTTCGATGGCGCGCGGAATTTCATTGACATAACAGGCGATCCGCACCATATCGATGACACTGTTCTTTTTATCGCCGATGTCCTTCCGGAAATCCGTTCTGCCCACATCCGCCATCACCGCCAGTTTCATTTCCGACTTGTTTTCTCCGACAATCTTCTGAATATCTTCCTCGTCGCAAAACTTGAATTTTCCAAACTTGTCCGGCGAAAACATCGCTTTGGATGCTTTGTACCCCATCTCCATGTAATCGACGCCTGCGGCTATATTCGTTTCATACAACGCTCTCGCAAACGCATCGGTAAACTGAAAATCGTTGCACAAACCTCCGTCCCGCAATGTCGCATCCAGCACCTTGATGTCGGGACGAAATGACAACAATGATCCCTTTCTTTTCGCTGTTTCCATAATGACTCCCTTTCGCCTCTAAACGGCACCGCCGCCCTTTCAAGGCCCTTTGCACCCTTTCTCAATGTCTGTTTTTCAATTCCGTACACACATCGGAAAGCTTTACATCCGCATCTGCCAGCAAAACCATCGTATGATACAGAAGATCCGCGCATTCGCCTACGATCTCTGCCTTGTCTTTGTTCTTTGCGGCAATCACAAGCTCAACCGCTTCTTCTCCCGCCTTTTTTGCAATTTTGTCCACACCCTTTTCAAACAGATAAGATGTGTAACTGCCTTCTTCGGGGTTTTCTTTCCTGTCTTTTACGATTCGCTGCAACTGCCCAAGCATTTCCGCGCCAGCACCGCATTCTTTGACCGACGTGTAAAAACAAGTATAATTCCCCGTATGGCACGCCGCTCCTTCCTGTTCTACTTTCAAAAGCACACAGTCTCTGTCGCAGTCAAGATAGATTCCGCGCACTTTCTGCAAATGCCCGCTCTCTTCACCCTTTTTCCATAGTTTCCCGCGCGAACGGCTCCAGTAATGCGCATACCCCGTTTCCAACGTCTTTTCGTATGCTTCTTCGTTCATATACGCCTGCATGAGCACTTCGCCGCTTTCATAGTCCTGTGCGATCGCACAAAGCAAACCCTTTTCGTCAAATTTCAGTTTTTCCATATTTTTATACCGTCCTGATCGGAATTTCCCGCTCCGCCAGATACCTTTTCAACTCCTTCATATCGATCTGCGCAAAATGAAACAGCGATGCCGCCAATGCCGCGTCCGCTTTGCCCTCCGTCAACACATCGGCAAAATCCTGCATTTTTCCCGCTCCGCCCGACGCGATGATCGGTATGTTCACCGCCTCTGCCGCCGCGCGCGTAAGTTCGATGTCGTAACCCGCCTTGGTTCCGTCCCTGTCCATACTCGTCAGCAAAACTTCTCCCGCGCCCAGCTCTTCCGCGCGACGTATCCATTCGATCGCATCCAGATCCGTCTTGACTCTGCCGCCGTTCAGGTATACGTCCCAACCGCCGTGCTCGTTTTGCTTGGCGTCCACCGCCAATACGACACACTGCGATCCGAACCGTAACGCCGCTTCTGTGATCAGCTGCGGGTTTTTGATCGCCGCCGAATTGACGGCAATTTTATCCGCTCCCGCCGCCAAAAGATTGCGGAAATCCTCTACGCTCCGGATTCCGCCCCCTACGGTGAGAGGTATGAATACCTGTTCACTTGCGCGGCTGAGAATATCCAAGGCTGTCGCCCTGCCGTCGCTGGATGCCGTAATATCCAAAAATACTATTTCATCCGCCCCGATCGCATCGTATGCCTTGGCTATCTCCACGGGATCCCCCGCATCCACCAGATTCACAAAATTTACGCCTTTGACCACTCTGCCTTTATCTATGTCAAGGCAGGGGATTATCCGTTTCGCAAGCATTCCGTTCTTCTCCTAACTATCTGCGACCCTTTCCGCTTTCGACCCGCTTTATTCGTCGTGCGCCAGGGTCAATGCCTCTTTTAAATCCAGCTTTCCGTCATAAATCGCCTTACCCAGTACTGCCCCGTAAATTCCGCGTTCTTTTAAAGCGCGGATGTCTTTCATCGACGATACGCCGCCCGACGCAATGATGGAAAGCCCTGTTTCTTCCTGCATCTGCGCCGTCGCTTCAATGTTCGCGCCTTCCAAAGCTCCGTCTTTGGTTATATCCGTGAACAATGCATAGCGGATACGCATATTCTTGCACTTTTTTCCGAACTCGATCGAAGAAATCCCCGTCGTTTCCGTCCAGCCCTTAACGGCAAAAAATCCGTCTTTTGAATCGATGCCTGCCACGATCTTCTCGGGAAATTCATACGTTGCCAAAGCAAAATCATCCGGATGATAGGCCGCCATCGTGCCGATCACCGCACGATCGGCGCCCGCGTCCAGCCGCCTGCGAATATCCACGATACGCCGCAAACCGCCGCCGCTCTGAATGCGGATATCCACGCGCTTTTTGATTTCGGAAATGACCGCGTCAATGCCGCTTTCCCCCGTGAACGCGCCCGAAAGATCCACAATATGCAGCCATTTGGCGCCCGCAGCCGCCCATTTTTCCGCGTATTCGACCGGATCGCCATACTCCGTTACCTTGGTCTGATCGCCTCTGTAAAGGCGCACCGCCTTGCCGTTCAAAATGTCAATTGCCGGAAATAATACCATACTCCCCTCTCCTTTGCTATTTTCCAGTTTTTTAGTCTTTCATTTCACAAAAGTTTTTCAAAAGACGCAGTCCCGCTTCTCCGCTCTTTTCCGGATGAAACTGCACCCCGTATACATGATTGCCGTATATCGCCGACGGATAGCGTACAAAATATTCCGTTTCGGCACACGTATTTTCCTGCGCACACACCGCATGATAGCTGTGTACAAAATAAAAACGCGTTCCTTCCGCAATCCCCTTAAACAGAGACGTTTGAAGATTGCTCGTTTCATTCCAGCCGATCTGCGGAATTTTTCCTTCCGTAAAGCGGACCACCTCTCCTTTTATAAGGCCAAGGCCCGAAAATTCGCCTTCTTCATAGCTCCTTTCAAGCAAAAACTGCATTCCCAAACAGATGCCCAGAAGTTTCGTGCTCTTTACCCGCATTTTGATATATTCGTCCAGTCCGCTTGCACAAAGCTCCCGCATTCCTGCCCCAAAAGACCCGACACCGGGAAGAATCAGCTTTTCACATCCGTCCAACACGCGCGTATCGCCCGATATCGTCGCTCGTTCGCCGATCGCCTCCAACGCCTTCTGCACCGAACGAAGATTCCCGGCCCCGTAATCGATAATGCCGATCATTTACAGCACTCCTTTGGATGAAGGTATCACGTCCGAAACAACCTTCACCGCATCCTGCACGCATTTGGCAAATGCTTTGAAGATGGCTTCCGCTTCATGGTGCATATTGCCGCCTTTCAAAAGCTTGATATACAGATTTACACCCGCATTGAACGCAAACGCGCGCATAAATTCTTCCACAAGTTCCGCGTCAAATTCGCCGACTTTCCCCGTCAGCTTATCTTCAAAATTCAGATACGGCCGACCGCTGATATCCAGCGCGACCATCGCCGCACATTCGTCCATCGGAACCACCCGATCCGAAAAACGCGCGATTCCTTTCTTATCGCCCAAAGCGGCTTTCATCGCCTGTCCGAGACATATGCCGATATCTTCGACACTGTGGTGAAAATCCACTTCCGTATCCCCCACACATTTGACACGAAGATCGACTCCGGAATGAACACTGAAAAGTTCCAGCATGTGGTTCAAAAACCCTACCCCCGTATCGATCGAATTTTCGCCATGTCCGTCCAGATCAAGGCAAAGCTCAATTTTCGTTTCACGCGTCTTGCGAGAAATTTCCGCCGTCCTCATTTGTCTTCCCTCCGTGCGCCCGCTGCGCATCCCTTTTCCTGCATCCGTACCCGCACCGCATTGGCATGCGCATTCAGATGCTCACTCTCCGCAAGACGTACGATATCCGCTCCGTCCTCCATGACCGCCTCACGCGTATAACGGATCACGCTCATCTTGCGCAAAAATACGTCCTCACTCAAAACCTCAAAAAACCGCGCCGAACCGCCCGTCGGCAATGTATGATCGGGCCCCGCGAAATAATCTCCGACAGGTTCAGGCGTCCAGCTGCCAAGAAATACTGCCCCCGCATTGCGGATGCGCGGCAACAGCTCTTCACAGTTCTCCGTCGCAATTTCCAGATGCTCGGGTGCGATCTCATTCGCCAACCGAACCCCCTCTTCCATATCCTTTACAAGGATGATGCCGCCCGCATTTTCACACGCATATTCCGCAATTTCCTTGCGCGGAAGCTGCGCCAGCTGACGCGTGACCTCAGCCGAAACCTTTTCGGCAAACGCCGCATCGTCCACAATCAAAAGCGCCCGCGCCATTTTGTCATGCTCCGCTTGCGAAAGCACATCCGCCGCAACAAACGCCGGATTTTGTTTATTGTCGGCAAGGATCAGAATTTCCGAAGGCCCGGCAAGCATGTCCAAACCTACCGCGCCGTACACTTCTTTTTTGGCAAGCGTAACATAAATATTTCCCGGCCCCGCAATCACATCCACTTTCGGTATGCTCTCCGTTCCGTACGCCAGTGCCGCGATCGCCTGCGCTCCGCCTGTTTTGAACACTTTCTCCGCACCGCATTCCTTCGCAGCCACCAAAATGGCAGGTTCCACCTTTCCGTCTTTGGCAGGCGTGCATACATAGATATGCTCCACCCCCGCCGCCTTCGCCGGCAAAACCCCCATCAGCACCGAACTCGACAGCGGCGCCGTGCCACCCGGCACATAGATGCCTGCACGCTCCACGGCGCGAAGGACAAACCCCGTCGTCCTGCCCCGTTCGGTGCGAATATCCTGCGAACGCGCACCGCGGCAATGGTATTCGTATACGTTTTTTGCCGCCTTACGCAGGGATGACAAAAACTCTTCCCCGACCTGTGCATAAGCCGCCGCAAACTCCGCTTCGCTCACACAGACCGTCTGCGCATTCAGCTTGGAATTGTCAAACTTCTCGCAATACGAAAACAGCGCCTCGTCGCCCTTCTCACGGACGTCCGCTACGATCTTCCGGACCGCCGCCGCTTTTTCGGCATCGTCAAATTTGCCCCGTTTTAATATTTCCGCTGCTTCCGCCGCGCTTTTATATATTTTCATGACCTGCTCTCCGTTTTTCTGCCGTTCAACTCTTCCCGACATATTCGCGCATCTGCCCGATCAGCGGCAAAATCTCCGCCGCCTTGGTCTTTAAGCTCACCTTATTGGCAATCAGCCGCGCCGATATATCAAACACTTCTTCCAATACTTCCAATCCGTTCGCCCGCAACGTGCCGCCCGACTGCACAATATCAAAAATCACATCCGACAACCCTGTCAGCGGCGCAAGTTCGATCGATCCGTTCAATTTGATGATCTCTACGTCTTCCCCGCGTGAAAAATACAGTTTTTTCGCGGTATTTACATATTTTGTGGCTACGCGCAGATGCCCTTCGCCCAATTTTTCCTTCGCGTCCGGAAATCCCGCAACGCATAATTTACACTTTTCAAAGCCGAGATCGAGCATTTCATACAGATCCGCCCCCGCTTCCAGCAACGTATCTTTCCCGACAACTCCGATATCCGCAATTCCGTATTCAACATACGTCGGTACATCCGAAGGCTTTACAAAGAAAAATTTGAATTTCCCGTCCGGCGTTTCCAAAACAAGTTTGCGCGTCTCCTCTTTGAGGATCTCCGCACGAATGCCGCACTTTATAAAAATATCTGCACACGATTCAGCCAACCGCCCCTTGGCAAGCGCAACGTTCAGCATAATTTGCCCTCCTTGTTCTCCAACGCACGCAATACGCGCATCAGTCCCACCGCAAATCCGACGGCAGGCAAATCTTTTCCGAATTGCGCACACAACCCGTCATACCTGCCCCCCGACAAAACCGACGCTCCGACTCCCTCCGCAAGCCCCGTAAAAACCATGCCCGAATAATACGCGAGGCTTTTGACTGTACCGAGATCAAACGATATATATTCCGCGATGCCCGCCTTTGCAAGCTGCCTGTAAACGCCCTGCAAATGAGCCAACGAAGCCCGCGCAAGGTCGTTATCCGTCAGTTTTTCGGCTTCTTCCAATACCTGCGGTCCTCCGAACAGGGAAGGAAGGGCAAGGATCGCCGCCTGCGCCTTTTCGTTCGCCCCGTACTTTTTCAGCGCGATTTCCGTGTTGACAGCATCCTTCGCGTTGATGTAAGCGCGAATTTCTTCCGCACCTTCTCCGCTCAATCCGCTCTCTTCCAACAAACCTTTATAAAATCCGACATGCCCGATATCGATGATAAACTTTTTCAGGCCAGCCGCTTGCAGACATTCTACCGCAAACGCGATGATCTTTGCATCGGCATCCACGCCTTTTTCCCCGAAAACTTCCACGCCTGCCTGCGCCACTTCACGATCGGAATTTCCGCTCGCCGAAAAATCGTAAACCTGCGTAAAATAACAAAGTTTTGCATGATCTTCATGCAATTTCGTTGCCGCAATCCGCGCACACGCCAACGACATATCCGGCCGCAACACGATCAGTCCGCCGTCTTTGTCTGTCATTTTGAACATTTTGGACTGCTCGATTTTACTCTCAATGCAGGCATATGTATCGTAATATTCCAACCCTGCCGAACGGATAAACCGAAATCCCGCATCCTTAAACTTTTTTCGCAACGCTTCTTCCGCCCGATCCAATCTCTCACATTCGTCCGGCAAAACGTCTCTAACGCCCGCAGGCAATTTAAAATAAGCCATACCCTTCCCTCTGTCGGTATATTTATACACTTCTTTCAAAATTTCATGTATAAAATCATTCTGTTTCCTTGCTTTTCATTATAACACGATTCACGTCTTGTGTCAACGAATCGCACATATAAGCAAAGCCTGCCTTGCTCCTTCAAAGACGCTTTTCAGTTCAAAACTACATCTTGCAGAGCTTCAAATCTTTTCTTTGCCTGCACGCGCAACTTCGAAAGATCCTCGCAATACAACGCCTCGTCTGATAATTTTTTTGCCATAAAAATAACTTCGGGCGGATACCGCAGGTTTCGGATCTCCGACAGAATATGTCCGCTCTGTTTCACGCCCATAAAATCGCCGCCGCCCCGCATTTTCAAATCGTATTCCGCGATTTTGAAGCCGTCCGTGTTGTTTTTAAGTACCGTGAGCCGCTCCCGCGCTTCCTGTGAATCGGATCCGATAAGCAGAAAACAATAGCTCTTTTTCGTGCCTCTTCCAACACGGCCGCGCAACTGGTGCAACTGCGAAAGCCCGAACCGCTCTGCATTGTAGATGACCATGATCGTCGCATCCGGCACATCGATACCTACTTCGATAACCGTCGTCGAAACGAGGCAATCCACACGCTTTTCTTTGAAAGATTGCATGATCTCCGCTTTTTCTTTTTCTTTCATTTTACCGTGCAACAGTGCAACGCGAAGATGCAAAAGCCGATTTTTCAAATCGTCATAAAGCTCCGTTACGCTCATCAGCGAGCCTTCTTCATCCCCTTCGATCTTCGGACAGACAAAATAGCTTTGATTGCCCTTCTTTGCTTCCTCCGCAATGTATTCCAGCATATCGTCATATTTGTATTGCGGAATGATCCCCGTCACCACTTCGGCGCGCGCTTTCGGCTTGTCCTTGATCTCCGATATGTCAAGATCGCCGTAAAATATAAGAGAAAGCGTTCTGGGGATCGGCGTCGCCGACATGACAAGCATATCCGCACCTGCACTCTTGCCGCCAAGCGCACTCCGCTGCGCCACACCGAACCGATGCTGCTCGTCACAGACGCAAAAAGCCAGATCTTTCGGCTGCACATCTTCCTGCAATACCGCGTGCGTGCCGCAAACGATATCCAACGTCCCCTCCGAAAGCGCTTTTTTGATTTCCCTTTTTTCTTTTGCCGGCGTCGAGCCCGCAAGAAAAGCTGCTCTGTATTCGGGAAGATATTTTGAAATCAATGCATAGTTCTGTGCAGCAAGCACCTCCGTCGGTGCCAAAAACGCCGCCTGATGCCCGCTTTTGACCGCCATAAAGATACCGCAAAGCGCAACCGCCGTTTTGCCGCTTCCCACATCGCCCTGCAACAACCTGTTCATGCGCGTCGGCGATTTTAAGTTCTGATAGATTTCATCTGCCGCAGCTTTCTGTCCCTCCGTAAATGAAAACGGAAAACGGGACGCAAATTCCGCTACTTCCTTCGCCGTACAATCATAACGGAATACGCGCGTATCTTCTTTGCTTCCTTTCATGAGTTTGAATGCGGAAACCAAAACAAAATATTCTTCCAGCGCAATCCGCTCGGATGCCGCATCCTTTTGCGCAAGCGTATCGGGCGCATGCACCTGTCTGTACGCTTCCTGCAAAGACGATAACCGATATTTTCTGATCAACTCCTCCGGAATGACCGTTTCCGGAATGCAATAGCGAAGGGCTTCCAAAATTCCTTCGCGCACTGCTTTCTGCGTCAGAGAGCCCTTTAATCCGTATACCGGCACAATCCCTTTCAGCCGAGCGTTTTTCGCCCGCAATTCAAACGAAGGGTTGACCATCGACGGAGCGCCCATTCCGTATCGGTTGGATACACGCCCGTAAAAAAGATATTCCTCCCCTGCGTGAAGGTTGTTTTTGACGTACGGAGCATTGAACCACACCGCGGAAAAACGCTCCCCTTCCTGCTCACACCACACCTTGACAAAATTCCGTCGGCTGTGATACACACTCTGCGGTTCACTGATAACGCGACAGGCGATCAACGCAATATCGTTGTGGTAACAGGATGAGAT
>CASEFE010000053.1 GCA_949287105.1 uncultured Bacillota bacterium | reverse complement strand
CTAAAAAAATTTAAGGTAAAAAAGGCGTCTGTAAATGTTAAAAATTTTGAAAATGCGTAAGAAATTATTCTAACGATTTTAGTTTTCGCAATTTACTGGGAGTGGTACCAAACCTTTTTTTAAAACAAGCGTAAAAATGGGACATGTTATTGAAACCAACCGTTTCGCAAATTTTTTGAATGGAAAATTTGCTGGTACGCAATAAATTGTGAGCATATTTCATTTTTTGTTCGTTGAAATATTCGGTCATGGTAAGGCCGATATATCTTTTAAAAGTGCGGCACATATAAGATGGATCATAGGCGAAAAAACTCGTTAGATCGGAAATGCTCATATTCATGTTTTGCGGGGCATTGAAAGTAGCGATCAATCTTGTGATCCAAGGCGGATAATTCGTTTGTTCGTTGGTAGAATTTGAAATGATAAGATTGATAATATAAGTACAAAGGGCATAAAGAGTTTCCGGATCGGAATATCCTGTCAAATCCAAAACAGAGCAAAAAATTTCGATCTGGTTGGTTTGGTCGGTTGTTAAGTGCAATTTAGTGGAGTATTTCCCTTTTAAAAATTTATCGTAAAAAAAGGGAGAATAATTTTCGCAGACCTTTTTAAAATAATTGGATTCAAAAAGAATATCACGATGTAAAAATGATTCGGAAATGTTTTCGTTTGTAAATCCGTGCTGATCATTCAAGGAGAGTAGATAAGCATCATTGATACCAATGATTTCCTCTTTATCGTTTAATAAATGCATGCTTTTGCCGGAAATTACATAAAAAAACTCGATAAAATTGTGTTTATGAATCGGATTGAATTCATAACTTAACACATGTGTATATATGACATTGCCGGATTGAAACAGCTCTTCGGTGGTTATGGTCCTTTTAGGAATTTGCATAAAAGTATCTCGTTTTTTTGGTGAAATTTATACTTAAATAATACAGTAAAATCTATAAAAAATCAAGTATGTTTGCCATGAAAGTCAATACACCATAAAATTATGACAATTTGGAGCATTGCATACGGCGTCTGCTGGTGATAAAATAGAATAGTAAAAAGCAGGAGTGTTGCGAGAATGTTGGCTTTCAAGGAAACGAGAGAAAAGGAATTTTTGTTGGCAGAATCGTTGGTGTGGGTGTCTGAGAATGTGTCCGGCGCAGAAATTTTGTTGTCGGATCCTATGAGGCAAGGGATCATTGGTTGCAAGCATGAGTGTTTGATCAAAGGTAAAGGACATATCGTATTCGATTTTGGTAGAGAATATTTTGGCGGGATTCGATTATTATTTAATACCAACCGCTATGATGGGGATAGGCCGAACATTCGGATTCGTTTTGGCGAGTCATTGAGCGAATGTATGGCGGATTTAGGGGAAAAGAATACAACCAACGATCATTCGACGCGCGATTTTTGTGTTTATATGTCTTCTAATTCTGACATGGAGTGGGGAAGTACAGGATACAGATATGTTCATATTGAATTTATTGAAGATGGAATATATCGATTAAGCAATGTATTTGGAACATTTATACATACCGACGCGCCTTGTGGGATGTTTGAGTGTGATAATGCGCAAGTCAATGAAATATTTTCGGTCGCCGCCCGAACAATTTGGTTAAATTTACAGAATGAATGTATTTGGGACGGAATAAAACGGGACCAACATGTATGGGTGGGAGATTTGTTTCCGGAAATTTTATCGATTCTGTATTTGTATGGGGACAGCAAATCGATCACAAACAGTTTGGATTGGATCGTCAAATATTATCCGATGCCATGCTGGTACAATGATATACCTACATACAGTATTTGGTTTATGGCAGTTTGCTGTATGTATTTTGAGAAAGTCGGTCGGGTAGAAGAAAAATACCTGCAAGTGTTTGACGGAATATTAAAACAAATAGAAGAAGTAGTAACGGATGACGGTGAAATAGATTATAAAAAAAGCGGATTAACGTATTGGGAACCGTTATTCGACTGGCCGAGTTTTGGCTCAAAAGACAGTGATGACGGGTGTGAATATTTATTACGTTATACATTGCAGCAAGTAGAAAAAAACCGGTTAATTTCTGATCAAAAAATAAAAGATCGTGCAAGGTCAATTTTAAAAAGACTGAACAAGGAAAGCAAAGAGGTATCGGCGTTCAAAGCGATTACTGCATTTGGGGTTTTATGCGGCAAGATCAATAAAAATAAAGGGATTGAGATGCTTTTGGATGGTGGTGCGCGTGGTTACTCTTCTTTTATGAGTTATTTTATATTGAAAGCGTTGTCGGAAAACGGAAAAGTGAAAGCAGCATTTGAAGATATGATAACGTATTATAGCGGAATGATAAAAAGAGGCGCTACGACTTTTTGGGAATCGTTTGATATTGATTGGATGGAAAATTCTTGTGGAATAACAGAGCTGCCCAAGGACGGCCAAAAAGATATACACGGGGATTTCGGAGCGAATTGTTATCAAGGATTTCGGCATAGTTTATGTCATGGATGGTCATGCGGAGTAATTCCTTTTATAATCGAAAATATTGTAGGGTTTTCTTATGTGGATGAATTATGTACGAAAGTACGTTTTTCACCGAATTTATGCGGGCTAAAATTTATTCGATGCAAGATTCCGACTGTTAGAGGAATAATTGAAGCAGAATTCAAGGAGGAGGGAGGAACGATAAAGCAAAAGATATCTTGTTGCGAAGGGATCGAATTGTGCGAATAAACAGCTCATAATGGGATGTTTTTATTTGTGCTTATGTATTGGTTTTCAGAATAAAATAAACCGGAGGTATAAAATGGGGACAAAATTAAAGAAATATTTCGTAATTGTAATCGCGGTATTGTTAGCTTTTGGTATGTTTTCTTCTTGCAAAGGGAAGCCGGGGAATACCGAAAAAAATGAGGAAGAAACTTATGAGCCGATTTATCTGGAAAGTAACGGGGTCTCATTGTCTTCTTATGATATTGTTTTGCCGGCGGAAGCGACGGCTTCGCAGTTATATGCTGCGGATCGGCTGAATCATTATTTTAAGCTTGCAACCGGTACGGCATTGGATGTAATACGAGATTCGCAAGTGGCAGGTTCCTATGAAATAATTTTAGGGGATACGACAAGGGAAGAAGATGCAGGAATCGATTTTGCGAAACTCGGGGAAGAAAGTTACATTGTAAAAAACGTTGGGCAGGATCTGGTGATTGCGGGGAATGATCGCGGGGTACTGTATGGCGTGTATGCTTATTTGGAAGCGTTGGGCTATCGTTTTTATACGGTCGATGTAGAAAATATACCGATTGCAAGCGATGTTTTTGTAGCAAAAGAGGTTGATTTGGAATGGACGCCCGTATTTGAATACCGTGAAGCTATGTTTTGTTCTACATGGGATGCAGGGTTTGCGGTAAGCCAGGCAATCAACAGTAATTTTATGCGTCCTGCGCTTAGGAACGATGTGAAATACGGCGGTTCGACGGGCTATTTGGGCGGAGACAAGTATTTAGTGCATACGGCACAATATTTACTGCCTTCGTCTCTGTTTTCGGAGCATTCGGAATATTTCGGATTAGTAGACGGAAAACGGGTGGCAAAGCAACCCTGCTTTACAAGCGAAGGAGCTTACCAGGAAATCTATAAAAATGTGGTTAATTTGATCAATAAGGACCCTTCATCCAACATTATTTCGATTACGGAGAATGACAATTCGGATTATTGTGAATGTGAAGGTTGTACAGATCCGTCAAAGGGTGGTCAATCGGGAACATATTTCCGTTTTATAAACCGGGTAGCGAAACAACTGAAAGAAGACGGATATGATGATATCATTGTGGATGCGCTTTCTTATGGATTGGCAAAGGAAGTTCCGGAAGGCTTAGAACTGGAAGACAATGTGGCGATCCGGCTCTGCACAAAATTTTGTTTCTTCCATACAGATGAAAAAGAATGTGAAATATTGCAGCGAGAACAGGCGAGGTTGAAGGAATGGCAAGCTGTTTGTGACAGGTTATATATATATGCTTATCCGATTGAATGGCCCAACTTGTTTGCGTCCTTGCCCAACTATGATGAATTGCGCTATCAGATTAGATACTTTGCCGAACACAATGTAAAGGGAGTATATGCGGAGTGTTATTCGAAAGAAGATCCTGAATTTGCTGATTTGAAGGCATACTTAGTATCAAAACTTTTGAAAAACCCTTATATGTCCAAGAGTGAATACGAATACCATATGGATGATTTTCTGCAAGGTTTTTATGGGGACGCGGGTGAATATATCAAAGAATACATAGAGTATACGCGTGCATGGATCATGGAAGACATTGCAAACGGATCGGAGATCGGGCATGAAGAAGGAGTGACGGTTGAAAACAACTTTGATTTTGATTACAATGATGAAACGCATGAATATGATCTGACAAAAATTGATGCAGTCAATGCGATATGGGACGATGCGGAGAGCGTTGCCACAGATGAACAGCTTGACCGAGTAAAACAATCGAGGTTGCATTGGACGTATATAGAATTATATAACACAATGGATGATCGGTACGAATATGGGGACAGTGCTACGCGTGACGAGTTGGAAGCAAGAAATCGGGAATTGTATGAAAACATATTCAAGTACGGAACGTTATACAGGTATGACAATGCACGTCCGTTTTCTTCAGGGATCGAAGATTTCACATACTCTCCCAGAAGCGGCAGGTGGTAACCGATATGAAGAAAAAAATTGAAAAAGATATCAATATTTTCGGAAAAATCAAGAGGGGTATATCGGATTTTCTATATGATGCCTCTGTGGATCTTCATGAAATAACGTCCTCAAAGAAAAAAGTGGATGTGACGGCTTTAAGTGCCGTTCAATTAAAAAAGATGAAAAGCACGCGGAAGACGAAGGAGCTGCTTTGCATCTGGTCTGTTTTGATTTTGCCGCTTATCGATTTAATTATTTTTTGGGTAATAGGAACAGCGTTATCGTTTCCGATAGCGTTTGAGCATTATACGGCAGACGGTTTAAGACAGTACGGCTTTTATAATTTTGAATATTTATTCCGCACGATTACCGAACCGAACAGCATTTTTTTAGAATCGCTTCTGAATTCAATTAAGTATTGGGCGTTTGGATTTTTTATTTGTACACCGATCAGCTTTTTTATGGGCTTTTTTCTGTACAAAAGAATATGGGGGTTCAGAATATTTCGTTACATATTTTTCTTGCCTTCATTGATATCAAGTGTCATTGTTGCTGCATTTTTCAAATATATGGTCGGGCCGGGTGGACCGGTGACGCAGATGATTGAAGTGATTTTTGGGCAAGAGGGAGTATTGTTGTTAGCAGACAGTCGATATGCGTTCGGAACAATGTTGTTTTATAATTTCTATACAGGCCTGACGGGGAATGTATTGTATTGGCTGGCGGCATTTTCCCGAATACCGGTGGACGTTACGGAAGCGGGAAGGCTGGACGGACTTTCGATCATGGGGGAGTTTCGGCATATTACATTTCCGATCACGTGGCCGTTTCTTGCGACAATGCTGATGTTGATGTTTACAGGAATTTTGTCCGGCGGCGGAGCCGCACTGTTGTTGACGGGCGGTGCATACGGAACGTATGATCTTGGTTATTATGAGTATTTACTGACTGTATCGGGAACTAAGAATGATCAGGGAATTGCGGGTGCGATTGGATTATTGAAAGGACTCATTATTTTACCGTTGGCACTGTTGATCAATCATTTCATAACGAAAATTGAGCCAGTTGAGTTTTAATGAGGTGCATAAATGGAAAAGATGAAACGCGGCTTACGCATTTTCAGAGGGAAAACCAATCTTGAAAAGGTATTATTTTCGTTTTTGTTTTTGTTGTTTGTGATCTATTCGGTAATGTTGATTTATCCTATTTTATGGGGTCTCATGTCATCATTGAAAACGACAGATGCATATTTTGAAAACACATTTGCGTTTCCGGAATGGCCTTTTCAATTCAGCAATTATTCTGACGCACTAGATGAAATTACAGCGGGCGGAATGTCGTTTTGGGGAATGGTATGGAACAGTACCTGGTTTGCCGGTGGCAGTGCATTGATTACAATGGAGTTTACATCCATTTATGCATATGTTTTGAATAAATATAAGTTTCGCGGCAGAAATTTTCTGTATGGAATCTGTATTTTTATGATGTCAGTTCCGATTGGGGCGACGTTTGTTTCGCAATATCGCTTGATGTATGCATTGCATATAACGAACTCGTATTTGATTTTAATAACGGCGATGAACGTATACGGTATGAATTTGGTGCTTTTTCATTCTTTCTATTCGAATGTATCGTGGTCTTATGCAGAGGCTGCGCAAATGGACGGAGCCAATTTTTACCAAATATATTTTAAGGCAATGCGTCCGCAGGCAGTGCCGATGATGTTTACGCTCGGGTTATTGGTATTTATCGGAAAGTGGAATGATTATATGGCTCCGCTTTTGTATTTGCCGAAGATGCCGACTTTGGCGACGGGGTTGTTCCGTTATCAAACGATTGTTGAGCGCAACGGTGAATATCCGATATTGTTTGCGGGTTTGATTATGTGTTTGATCCCGATTATGGTGTTGTTTGGATTATTCAGTGAAAAACTGATGAGCAATATCAGCATAGGCGGATTAAAAGGATAAAAGGAAAAAAGCGGAGGTAAAAATGAAAAAATTTATTCGATTGGGAATTATTGCGTTGGTTATTCTCGGAATTGTGGCAGGTATAACGGTGACCATTGTTTTGAACAACAAAGAATCAGGGCGGCGTGAAGAGATCATCACGGATGAAACGGTATCCGGCGATTTAAGTATTCGTCTATGGGAAGGCGGTTTTGGGGATGATTGGCTTATCAAAGTGAAAAACGGGTTTATCAAAAAATATCCGAATGTAAAGATCGATATTGATAACAGCGTGGAACGGCAGGTCGTGTTCGGGGAAATAGCTTCAGGCACCAATACGAAATATGATATTTATTTTTCGGACGCTATTTTATACGATTATGTTGATTTGCTTGAACCGTTGAACGATGTTTATACGTCTACATGGAACGGGGAATCATCCACGGTAGAATCGAAAATCGAGGATGTATACTTGGATGCATTTATTACAGGCGAAACTTATTATTTTTTGCCGGCATATACGGGTATATATGGATTTGTATACAATTCTGACTATATAAGCGACGAAGAAACTCCGGTAACGACCGAAGAATTGAAAGCTTTGTGTGGAACTTTGAAAACGAGCGGGGTTACTCCGATCATATACTCGGGGGAAACGGGGGTAAATTATTGGAATTACGCATATTCCACTTGGTTTGCACAATATGAAGGCCTGCAAGCATATCAGCAAATGCAAATTGGCAGAATAATGGTTGACGGGGAAGCTGTCATTGATCCTTCTTCTGCGTATCTGGCCGGCGGAGAGAAGGCGATGCAGGTTTGTGAGGATCTTTTATGGTATCCGAACGGGTATAGTGATCCGAACGGTACAGGTTTGCAGTTCATTGTGGCGCAGCGAAATTTCTTAAACGGAAGTGCGGCGTTGATGTACAACGGGTCATGGATGATGAATGAAATGCGCCGCCATATAGCGGAAGGTATGGAAAACAACTTTAAAATGATGCGTACGCCCGTAATCAGTGCTATCCGTGAGAAGTGTACGACAATCGAGTCGGATACGGAATTGGCTGCTTTGATCCGCGCAATCGACAACGGGGCGCAGTCTGCCGAAGATTTTGAAGGCGTCAATGAGGCGGATTTCCAGAGGGTGAAAGATGCACGTTTGTTAAATTATGCGGCGGGTGAAATGTCGTCTGCTGTTATCACGAAGACAGCACAGAATAAAAATCTGGCAAAATTATTTTTGCGCTACATGTATTCGGATGAAGGAATCAAATTGCATGCTTCCTCGATGCAGGGATGTACTCTGCCGATCAAAGAAAAAGATTTTTTTGATGAAAATGTAGAATATGACATGGAGTTTTATGAAACATCCTATAAGATCATGTTTTCGGGAAATCGTTTCTTTAATAATAACCGGGATGCGGCCGTAGATCCGTATTGTACGGCAACTTCGGCTGCGGATAGTATAGAAAAGCAATTCGGCTCCAAAAATCCCAGTGACCGTGTGCGTGCGGCTGATTCGTTTAAAGAAAAGAAAAATTTATGGACCGCCAACAACAATGATAAATTCTGGCAGGAAATGATAGCACAAGGGTATGTTACGGAAAAACCGCAATAATGTAAGCATTTGGCTAAGATAGAATCTGATGAAAAATAAAAAGGCACAGCATTTTACGGATTAAAGATCCGAAAATTTAATAGAAAAAAGGAGGAAAACATGAAAAAATTGCGTTGGGTGCTGATAGCGATATTGGCAACGGTAATGATGAGCGTTGCACTTGTTGCGTGTGCGCCAGCATCATCTTTGAAAGCGCCGGAAGATTTTAAGCTTCGGGATGGCGTT
>CASEFE010000052.1 GCA_949287105.1 uncultured Bacillota bacterium | reverse complement strand
GTGCGGATGACAGGACTTGAACCTGCAAGGTTGCCCACCGGATTCTAAGTCCGGCGCGTCTGCCAGTTTCGCCACATCCGCGCCTTTTTATTGTACTACTTTTTGCTCTAAAAAGCAATGCTTTTTATGTCTTTTATCCTTTTTCCTTTCCGCCGTTTTCAATTTCAGTGCTTTTTGCGAAATATCTTTTTCAACGCAGACCGCCGCCTCGATCCTCTCGGAAAAAGCTTATACGATATCCATCTCAAAACCACATTGCCGCTTTCCTTTTCCCGTAACCTCGGCTTATTGCCTTGCGTCAATATAGCTTCTGCATAAGACGTTTTTCTGCACACCTTCCAAAATATATCGGCGTGCTCCGAATAGGGTTCCTCCCACGGTTTCTCGCTACCCGAAAAATGCACAATTGCCGCTTTCTTTTCAGCCTGTATCGCTTCCGCTGCAATTTCTTCCGGACTTAAAGAGACCGCAAACGCACGATCGCCCCCCTTCACTTCCGGAATGTAATTCCATTCCGCCGATAATTTCTCAATTTTTCCTTCGCATATCAAATTTACAAGATCCGTTTTCGGATTTTTGTAGTTGCGCTCTTTTACCTTTCTATTTAAAAGTTCTTCCGTATATTCTTCGCGAAGCGCAGAAAAATTCATCACCATAACCCCGGTTTCATACAACACCGGAAAATTACCGAGTTTTGAATAATAAAGACGCATTCGCTCACTGTATCCGCTTCGTGCCCCTTCCAAATAAGCATCTGCCACCGCTGATATAGATCTCTCACCCATATCAAAATCGTATAGTTCTGCTACATCTCGTTGCACGATAACCGTAGCATCCAGCATCAACACCTTTTTAATTTGGGGATAAACAAACGGAAGCAATAATATCGCATAAGCTTCTTTCAGATCCGCATCGTTTTCCGACATTCCGTGTTCATTTACCAAACGCTCTGCGTCCAGAAAATTGACCCTTATATTTTCATACTGCATCACTTCGTTCATCAATTTTTTCCGATCTTCCGGCAAAATTCCGAATTCAAGAAACAGTATTTCATATCTTTTATTAACATCGGCATGTTCGGCTATAGAACGTAACGCTGACGCACTTAGCGGCACCGTTTGAAAATTTACCGGAATAACTACGGGAATTTCATCATCTGAGTTTTTCCACGATAATTTTGTCAATTGCTCCGTATCTTCAAACGTGACAATACTGCGCCTGCCAATTCGAATCGCCTTCTGCTTTTTTAACCAAGTAATATATACGCCGAACAATCGCTCGCCTAAATGCCCCGGAGTTCTCATTGCTTCACGACTGTAACCAAGCGCTTTCATATCCCGGTAGTCATAAAACCGCCGAAGAATTCCGAACAGCCATGCACTATATGCATAAAAAATTTCCCTTTTCATGACAAATATGTTACAGGTATACATATAATGCCCGTTCAGATATTCCCGTGCCGCATCATAATATTCGGGATATTCCTCCCGAATAATTTTTAAAACTGTATCCAGATCTTCAACATGCAAAGTACCGGAGTTTTCATATTGCCAACGCACCGACTTAATATAATAATTAAAAGGAACCGACGATACAACATCGCTTTGCGAAACAATCCTGCGAATACGCTCTTCGTCCAATAATCCCAGCTTTTTTGCCGAGCGTTCATTTAAGTACTTTTCACGAAGCGCCGGCTTACGCGAACAAAGTTTCTCATCAGCAAATTCAAAATATCGACGGTAATGACCAAAGCCGTAATAATCCGCTGATTTATATTTCCATGCCCAATATTGCGTGAGCAGCTCACAATATTCATTTGCACGAGCCGCCATAAAACGATCCTCTTCTGTACCTTTTTCCAGTTCGGAGATGATCTCTTTTTGTCGTGCCGGTTCAAAAATCCCGTTTCTTATTTCGAAACACGGTTTATGTCCGGATATAAAAATCTTTACCTCGATATTGCTGCCGCTCATTCTTTGCTCCCTTTATATTTAATATAGATATTGTACAACATTTTTACAAAAAAAGCAACGCTACAACAAAAAAAGGGACTGCCCTAAGGCAACCCCTTTTCTTTTATCTTTCCATTAAAAATTGGAAGAGCATCCACAACTGCAAAGTGCATATTGACGCGCATAATATTCCGTATCCGTGCAAATGCTGCACCCGCCGCGACGACCAAACCCGCTGCAGCAACGATTGCAACGACAACATCCGCAATTCAAGTTTTCCGCCAATACATTGTTGCCCGAGCAGCAGCAATTTGTCGGCGAAGCATAGTTTTGACCAGCGTTAGCCGATGCGCAACAACAGTTGTTTGAAGCATTCGAATTTTCTCTTGCGCCAGAACAAAAATTGCAACCACATCCGTTAGAGTTGCCATTACGTACGTTCCCACTTCCGCAACAACAGCAGGACGAACCACACCCGCCGTACAAAATCAAAGATAACAGACACATATCCGTCTCCTCCATCGTAAAAATAATGGGTTTTCCCCCACTTTCATTCTATGCAGTATCAAACAGATATGCGCCCCGCCGCTATCTTTTCAATTTATACTTTCTGTTATAAAATTGTTATTCGTCCGAAATTTTTTCCTCTTTTTTTACATCCTCATTCATTACTGATTTTTCACCGTCGGAAACAGTATTATTCTGATCCTCTATTGGTAACGATGAAGATGTCAAACCAAGAGCTTTTCGGCTGAAAAGCAATACGAAAAACATGATCAAAGGGAAAGCTAAACCGAACGCAATTCCGATTTGCAAATCTCCTCCGAATAAATCAGCCATAGAGCCGACAACAGAAGGTCCGAGAGAGCAGCCAAGATCACCCGCCAATGCCAGCAAAGCAAACATAGCTGTGCCTCCCGCAGGCAATCGTGACGACGCATACGAAAACACACCCGGCCACATGACTCCTACAAAAAATCCGATAATTCCACAACCGACAAGCCCCAGCCATGCTATCGGCGAAAACACGCAAAGACAATATCCTGCAATACAACCTGCCGCACCCACAAGCAAGGCATTTTGTATTTTTAGCTTTTCGCCTGTCTTTGAAAACAATACCCGAGAAATGCCCATCATGATTGCAAACATGCAAGGCCCGAGCAAATCTCCTATGGTTTTGGAAACTCCTAACCCCGCCTCCGTGAACGCAGACGCCCATTGGCTTATCGCCTGTTCACAACTGCCCGCACAGATCATCAAAAGGACAAATAACCAGAATGAACCGGTCTTCACCAATCCGCGAATACCCATACTTTCTGCTCCGCCATTTAATTTATAAAGCGGAACAAACAAAAAATATACCGCATTCGCCAAAGGAATAACCGCCCAAATAAAGGCGAGAATTTGCCATTTCTCAACTCCGGCCACACCAAAAAACAGGGTAGACAGCGCTACAACCCCGACTTGCCCCCAGCTGTAAAATGAATGCAGCAAGCTCATCATGGATTTCTTATTTTTATAGGGACAAGATTCAACAATCGGACTGACAAGCACTTCTATCAGTCCTCCGCCAACAGCGTACACTGCCGTAGCAATAAACAGTCCCGCCGCCGCAAACGGCATCAGCTCAGGCAGTATGGCGAGTAAAATCAATCCGACCCCTGATAATATATGTGCCGTAACAATCAGTTTCCGATAACCTATTTTATCCGCAAATTTCGAAGCAAGTAAGTCAATTAAAAGCTGAATGCCAAAATTGACAGTGATCATTGCTCCGATCAATGATAAAGAAATATGATAGTTTTCGTGAAACGTCAAAAATAAAAGCGGCGCAAAGTTTACGATGATCGCTTGTGTGATATAACCTGTAAAACACGCCAAAACAGTGTGGCCGGGTTTAAGTTTGTTCATGGTTTATGTCTTTCTTGCCCTTTTTTGATCAAATCTTTCTGTATTCTTTAACCATTTGCAGATAATCCAGATATTCGTACCCGAGCCGCTCATACAAAGATCGCGCCCGTTTATTTTCATTTTCCACTTCCAGACGAATCCTTGCAAAGCCGTTAAAACTTGCATATCCCTCTATAAACATGAAAAATTCTTTTCCGATTCCGCAACCGCGATATTCATCCTCTACATAGATTTCTTCCAGCCACAATACCTTTCCGCCCGCTTCCCGCGAATACGTCTTTGCCGTTAAAGCATACCCGATTGTTTTGCCTTGCTGTTCCAACATAAATGCCTCTGCGTATGTATCGCTGCGCATCAATTCATCAAACAAATTTTCATGATATGCCCGCGGAACCGTATGCAACACCGCCGGCGAATTGTAAAATAATTCCGACAGACGAATAAATTCTTCCCTGTCTTTTTCTGTTACCCTGCGAATCACTATTTTTTCTCCTTTTTTAATCACGGCGCATTATAGCAATTTACATTCAAAAAGTCAACAATTTCTAATAAAATTTGCCAGAAATATCCATTTTTATAATATTTTTAACAAAATAATTATAACAAAAAGAGCGTTCCGCTCACACGAAACGCTCTTTATTTTTACAATTCATTATTTCAGTTCAGCAAAGTACTTGATCGTACGTACCATCTGGCTGGTATAAGAATTCTCGTTATCATACCAAGAAACTACTTTGACAAGCGTCGTTCCGTCTCCCATCGGCATGCATTTGGTCTGTGTACCGTCAAACAAAGAACCATACGTGATTCCGATGATATCCGAAGATACGATTTCATCTTCCGTATATCCGAAAGAGTCGGAAGCAGCTGCCTTCATTGCTGCATTCACGCCGTCCTTATCCACTTCACCTTCTACGATCGCAACAAGCTGCGTCAAAGAACCGGTCGGTACAGGTACACGCTGAGCGCATCCGTCCAAAACACCGTTCAATTCAGGGATTACCAAGCCGATCGCTTTCGCAGCACCCGTGCTGTTCGGTACAATGTTCACCGATGCAGCGCGCGCACGACGCAAATCACCTTTGCGATGAGGACCGTCCAACGTCATCTGATCACCCGTGAAAGCATGGATCGTCGTCATGTAACCTTTTTTAATCTTAGCGAACTTATTCAATGTATCCGCCATAGGTGCAAGGCAGTTCGTTGTGCAAGATGCAGCAGAAATAATCGTATCCGAAGCTTTGAGCGTCTTTTCGTTTACGCTGTAAACAATGGTGGGAAGATCGTTGCCTGCAGGAGCAGAAATAACAACCTTCTTTGCGCCTGCATCGATATGCGCCTGGCTCTTCGCTTTGGAGCAATAGAAGCCCGTGCATTCCAATACTACGTCTACACCGATTTCGCCCCAAGGCAGATCCTTTGCATCCTTTTCGGCATAAATCTTGATTTCTTTTCCGTCAACTATGATGGAATTTTCCGTTGCGGAAACCTTGTCCGCCAACGCATAACGACCCTGTGCAGAATCGTATTTGAGAAGATGCGCAAGCATCGCAGGACTCGTAAGGTCGTTGATAGCGACGACTTCGTAACCCTTTGCTCCAAACATCTGGCGGAAAGCGAGACGGCCAATACGACCGAATCCGTTGATCGCAACTCTTACATTTGCCATGAGAAATATTCCTCCGTTCTAAAAATTGATATTTTAACGATTTTTGTCTTTTCAACATGCCTATTATAGCAAATTGGAAAAATTAAGTCAATAATTTGCACAACTTACTTTGTTTTTTCCTGTTTTCTTTCTGCTTATTATTCTTTCATTTCAGATTTTCAGGATTGAGAACTTCCAACTCTTTCACAACAAACCGGCCGTCTTTGCGGATCAATACATCATCAAACCATATTTCACCGCCGCCCCATTCCGGTGTCATGATCAATACCATGTCCCAATGCACGCTCGATTTATTTCCGTTAAACGCATCTTCATAACTGCATCCCGGGGTAAAATGAATTGAACCCGAAATCTTTTCATCAAACAGTATATCCAGCATGGGAGAAGTTATATACGGGTTCACTCCGATCGCGAATTCACCTACATAACGCGCACCTGCATCTGTATCGAGAACCGCATTCAACGCTTCTGTATTGGAAGACGTCGCCTCCACTATTTTTCCGTTTTCAAACACAAGCCTTACGTTTTCATGCTTAATGCCGTTTTCCAATGTGGGCGCATTGTATGTGATCACTCCGTTCACACTTTCCTTTACCGGTGCGGTGTATACTTCTCCGTCCGGTATATTCATATGCCCCGCACACTTGATCGCCGGAATTCCCCGGATCGAAAATGTAAGGTCCGTTCCCGGCCCGACAAGGCGCACTTTATCCGTTCGTTCCATTAACTCCACCAATGAATCCATTGCCCGATCCATTTTCGAGTAATCCAATGTACAAACATTATAATAAAATTCTTCAAATTTTTCGGTAGACGTTCCCGCATTCTGCGCCATGGAAGGATTCGGATAACGCAATATCACCCATTTGGTCTTCTTTACACGGATTTCATGGTGCACAGGAAAAGAATATAAACGATCATAGATCTGCATATTCTCTGCCGGAACATCGGATAACTCGAACGTATTTTCGCCCCCGCGTATTCCGATATAACAATCCATTTCTTCCATACGGTATTTTGCATATTTTGCACGCAAAGCACAATGCTCCTCTCCCGTGCCCATCAGCAAGGCGCGTTCCACCCGCATATCAATGACGTCCACAAACGGGAACCCACCTGCCGCATATACTTTTGCGACAATCTCTTCGACAAATTCAGGATCTACCCCTCGCGCCTCAATCAGTACTTTTTCGCCTTTCTGACAGCTTACCGAATAATTTACCAAAATATCCGCCAGCTTTTCCATTCTCGGATCACGCATAATTTTCTCCTTTCCTGCCTCGCAGAATTCTCTGCTTTGATCGGCCTTTTTTACCGATCCTCTAAATATTATAGTACAACGAAAAAAAATTATAAAGCGTTTTACAGATATTTTTCAAATTGGTTTGCTTTTTAGTCTGTTTTGTTGTACAATATCTCTTGAAATAAAACGAACGGAGGAGTTAATTTTATGCCTTTGGTAACATCAACCGAAATGTTCAAAAAAGCGTATGCCGGCGGCTACGCGATCGGCGCTTTCAACGTGAATAATATGGAAACGATTCAAGGAATCGTCGAAGCAGGCAAAGAGTGCAATTCACCTCTCATCCTGCAAGTCTCCGCAGGCGCAAGAAAATATGCGAATCCCGTATATCTTAAACACCTGATCCAAGCAGCCGTAGATACAACAGGTCTGCCCATCGTCATGCACCTCGACCACGGCGCAGATTTCGAATCCTGCAAATCCGCGATCGATGACGGTTTCACTTCTGTCATGATCGATGCGTCACACCATTCTTTCAAAGAAAATATCGAAATCACCAAAAAAGTCGTACAGTATGCACATGACCGCGGTGTGGTCGTAGAAGCTGAACTCGGTCAGCTCGCCGGAATCGAAGATGCCGTCAATGTTAAAGCCGAAGATGCTAACTTTACACAGCCTGAAGAGGTTTGTGAATTTACTGAAAAGACAGGATGCGATTCCCTCGCTATCGCGATCGGAACCAGCCACGGTGCCTATAAATTCAAACCCGGCCAGAAACCGCAGCTCCGCTTTGACATCCTCGAAGAAGTCGGCAAACGTCTGCCCGGTTTCCCGATTGTCCTGCACGGCGCATCTTCCGTCCCGCAGGACCGCGTAGCGATCATCAATCAATTCGGCGGAAAAATGCCCGATGCAATCGGTATCCCCGAAGAGATGCTTCGCAAAGCGGCAACTATGGCTGTTTGCAAAATCAATATAGACTCCGACCTTCGCGTTGCCTGCACCGCCGCTATCCGCAAACATTTTGCGGAACATCCCGATCATTTTGATCCCCGTCAGTATCTCGGCGACGCACGCGCAGCTGTCAAAGAAATCGTCAAACATAAAATTATTGACGTTCTCGGAAGCAACGACAAGGCTTAATCATACAATATCTTAAATAAGCCTATCATATTGTTTCTTACAGCATTTACAAAAAATTCTAATAAAAAAGTCCCGCAAGAAAATTGCGGGACTTTTTGCGTTTCAAATAATATTGTCAAATAAAATAACTTTTAACTTGCCTATGTACTGTGTTTTGATTGATTATTATAAATCATTCTCCATTCAGAATTTTCCATGCCTGTCAGAACATCTTTTTGCTTTCCGTCAAAACAAAAACCAAATTTTAAATAAAATGAAATCGCCTTTTCATTTCCCTTCAAAACCCACAAAAAAATATCCACTCCTTTGTCAAACTGCTTAATAGCTTCCTTCATCAACCGATAACCGATAGATTTGCCTTGAAACTTTGGCAAAACATAAAGAGCATAAATTTCCCTCGTCTCGGATATTTCTTCATCACGATTTCGCCCAAACGCTATAAATCCAACAACTTGCCCATTGCTCACTGCAATCAATGAATTTTCTTTCTGACCTTCGGCAATTTTTTCGCTTAACTCTGGCGTTAATTTACTTAAATATGAACGATCAAAAAAGTTTTCATAAGTTGCATGCCACGACTCATAAAAAACTTGCCCCATTCCTCTTATTTCTTCATCCGTTTCAGGAC
>CASEFE010000051.1 GCA_949287105.1 uncultured Bacillota bacterium | reverse complement strand
TCCCTTTTACATAATATTCTCGTAGACAACAGCGTTCTTCTATGGTAAAATGTTTATAGTTCATACAGATCTCCTCGGTGGAATTTTTGTTTCGCAACTCTATTTTACCACAGATTTGTATGAACTCCTTTTTTTCTTTAGGTGTTGCACTTAATAGTATAATTCACCATTTTTATAAAAAAGCAGGGAGACTTTGAAAGTCTCCCTGCTTTTGTTTTTTCTCTCACAAAAATCAAACAGAATTTTATTTTTAATAAAAAAACTTAAAATTTTTAGTCTTGCAACTTTTTGCTCTTTCGGTAAATGCGCAAAAACACCTTTGAAATTTCCACCGCAACAAGCGGGAAAAGAGCTAGTCCGATGCAAATAAGCCATTCTTGCCATCCGATATACACCAATTCAAACAACGTCATAAACGGAGGAACGAATACCACCAAAGCGATGATTGCAATGGATATGACGATTGCTCCGAACAAATACTGATTATGCCCCTGCCCTCTCTTAAACACAGAATCATAATTGGAACGCTGATTGAGCGCGTGCGCCAACTGTGCAAGAGACAGAACGATAAACGTCATCGTCATCGCTTCTGCGTGATTTTCATATACCAACATACCGATGAAATATGCCGCAAGCGCCGCCGCCGAAATGAAAAGTCCGTGTAAAGCGATCCGATAAATCATCCCTTTTTCAAACAGCGTCCCGCTCTTTACTGGTTGTTGTTTCATCATATTTGAGTCGGCAGGGTCAATACCGAGCGCAACACCCGGAAGGGAATCAGTCGCCAGATTGATGAGCAGTATGTGAACAGCCAAAATCGGCATTTCCCAACCAAAACATACCGCAAGAAACAAAATGAGTATCTCCGAAATATTCCCCGCTACGAGAAACTGGATAACTTTTTGAATATTCCGATAAACACGGCGTCCTTCTCGGATCGCATATTCGATGGTCGTAAAATTATCATCCAACAGGATCATATCCGCCGCATCTTTCGCGACGTCCGTTCCTGTGATCCCCATTGCAACCCCGATATCCGCTTCTTTTAGCGCCGGCGAATCGTTGACGCCGTCACCCGTCATCGCCGCCACTTCTCCCGTCCGTTTAAGAGATTGAATGATGCGCAATTTATCCGAGGGAGAAACACGCGCAAACACAACGCAATTTTTTACAGCCTCGTCTAACTGCTCATCTGTCATGTCATCGAGTTCCGTGCCGGAAATCACGGTATTTCCTTCGCGGAAAATATGCAGCTGTTTGGCTATCGCCATTGCCGTCACTTTATGATCACCTGTGATCATAACAACGCGGATCCCCGCTTCATGGCAGGTCTCCACTGCTTTGATTACCTCTTTTCGCGGCGGATCGATCATTCCGACCACCCCGACAAAAATCATATCAATTTCCAAATCCGCCGTCTCTTCTTCCGGAACCGAATCCCATTCCCGAACGGCAAAGCCAAGCACTCGCAAGGCCTCCTCACTCATCCGATTGCATACTTGCAGGATCTTTTCCCGATCCTCATCCGTCATTGCCCGTATCCCGTCTTTGGTACGGTACTTCGTGCACAGCGGCAACATTTCATCCACCGCGCCTTTCGTATACGCAATGTATTTTTGGTCAACTTTATTGAGAACCGTCATTCGCTTGCGATCGGAGTCAAAGGGCTGTTCAAATACGCGCGGATTCTTCTCTTCCAGCTCCTCCGGATCTATCCCGAATTTTTCCGCCAGCAAGACAAGTGCCCCTTCCGTCGGATCACCCAAAATATTTTCGGGATTATCCGGATCCTTTTTCGCATTTACGCACAAAGCCGCTCCGTACAAAAGATCTTTCGATACAGAGTTATCGTACTTTGCCGCTACATCCTCTGCCTTTGTAACCCCTCCGTTTATAAAATCGTCCCCGATCCCAATATGGGTGACCGTCATTTTATTCAAGGTCAATGTGCCCGTCTTATCACAGCATACGACCGTAGCACTTCCCAACGTTTCTACAGCCGGAAGGCTCTTGACCAGCGCGTTTTGTTTCGCCATTCGCTGCACACCCAACGCCATAATGATCGTTGATGTTGCCGGCAAGCCTTCGGGTATTATAGAAATCGCCAAAGATATCGCGATAAATATATAGTTGACCCAAGCGTCCCAACCGTCACGAATCATTCCGATCGAAAATATCAGAACACAGACGATCAGCCCCACAACGCTTAAAGTCTTTCCGACCGAATTCAGTTTTCGCTTCATCGGCGTATCGAAATCATCCTGTTCATCCAGTAAATTCGCGATCTTGCCGACTTCTGTATCCATACCCGTTCCGACCACGACACCCTTCGCATTACCATACATGACGATCGAAGAACTGTACGCCATATTGACACGGTCTCCAAGCGGCGCATTTTCAGGAAGAACGGTAGGGCCGTCTTTTTCCGACGGAACGCTTTCGCCCGTCAAAGCCGCTTCCTGCACTTTCAGGTTACTGTCCTGAATGATGCGGATATCCGCAGGCACGATGCACCCGTCTTCCAGATACACAATGTCACCGGGAACAAGCTCGCTTGCCGGAACAACGCTTTCTTCCCCTTCGCGCAATACGCGTGCCGTCGGCGCCGTCATGTTTTTCAACGCTTCCAAAGCATTTGCCGCCCTCTTTTCCTGAACTACGCCAATTGTCGCATTCAATGCTATCACTACAAGTATTACGATGCATTCCGCCAATCCCTCATCTTCAAGAAAATACATGACGAGCGAAAATGCAGCGGCAATCAACAAAATGATCACCATTACATCGGTAATTTGCTCTACGATCATCTTCCAGATGCTCTTGGGCGGTTTTTGCCGCAATGTGTTTTTGCCGTATTTTTCAAGCCTTGCCGCAGCTTCCTTATCGCTCAGCCCCTCTTCACTTGTGCCAAGTTCCCTTTCCGCTTCTTCATACGTCAACGCATGCCAGGCCCTTCGGTGTTTGTCTTCCATAACTTTTTGGATCTACTCCTCCCTATTAAAATTATAACACAAAAAGACATAGCCCATGCAGGTTATGTCTCCATGTTCAAAATAATATGATTTTTTGAATATTCGCCGAGTTGTCGACGTCGCTATCCATCGATATTCCCCTTAACTTAACCAAATCTTGCCAAGCCTTATTATACTATATAAAATGCCGCAAGTCAAGTTTTCTCACCGCATGCTCGCATAGATTCTTTTAAAACGCCATTTTAACTTCGGCAAAAATCAATCTTGACCTACCCGTTTAATATACTCCAACGCGCATTTTACACAACCATCGATTCCTACCAGCCCACTGTCCAGACAAAGATGATGATTTTCTGCCATTCCCCATTTCTGATCGGTATAATATTCATAATATTTTTTGCGCTTTTTATCCGTCGCTTTTACATGCTCTTCCATCTTTTCCGCAGGGATCCCGATGTTCATGGCAATCTTTCGCTCTACTCGCTTTGCCAAAGGCGCATGAATGTAAATTTTGATACTGTTTTCCAAAATTACGTCCGCACATCTGCCCACAATAACACACGGTCCGTTTGCCGCCAGCTTCTTGATCAGATTCGATTGTGCAATATAGATCTGATCCGTCATCGGCATCTGATAATACGAATATAGCGTCCGAGAAAAAATTCCCGGTGCGCTCTCTTCGTAATGGCGCAAAAATTCTTCGGATAAATTGCTGTCTTCCGCAGCCATGGAAATTAAATCCTTGTCATAAAACGGAATTCCAAGTTCTTTCGCCAGCTTTATGCTGAATTCCCTTCCGCCGCTTCCGAATTGCCTGCTCACCGTAATTACTCGTTCCATGCTTTACCTCCCATGCCGCCTTTACGGCACCTTCGCTGTTTTTATTGTACCGCACTTTTCCCCGCTCGTCAATACTTCTTCCGATTTTTATCAAAAAAGTGTACCCGAAGCCTTCATCGGGTACACTTTCATTCTATTTTTCACATTCCGCTTTTATTCCGCAACTATATCGCAAAATATTGTCATATCCTCCGCCTTCTGCCACAACTTCATAAAAACGCATTCCTCCTGCAAGATTTGAACAGCGATACCCTAATCCCGTCAAAATCCGACAGGCAATATAGCTTCGTAATCCGCTGTAACAGTTGACGTAAATCATTTTCTTTTTATCTAGTTCGGATACTCGCTCCCGCAACTCGTCAACAGGTATATTCACCGCACCTTCAAAATGCGATTCTTTAAATTCCTGGCGCGTCTGCACATCCAACAATAGTGCGTCTTTCTCTCGCATGATCCGTTCCATATCCTTCCATTCGTGTTGAAGAACAATTCCCGAACGAATATTTTCAATCACATACCCCGCCATATTCACAGGATCTTTCGCGGATGAATACGGAGGTGCATAACAAAGGTCTAATTCTTCCAAATCCTGCGCACACATATTAGCCGCTATCGCCACAGCCATTACGTCGATCCGCTTTTCTACACCTTCAAAACCGATCGCCTGCGCGCCGAGAATCCGCCCGCTTTCCTTCTCATACAGAACTTTCAACGTCAGATTGCGCGCACCGGGATAATACGTAGCGTGCGAAGGCAAAAAGAGCAATACGCTCGCCGCGTCGATCCCTGCCGCCTTTGCGGAACGCTCGTTCAATCCTGTACAGGCCGCCGTCAGATCAAACAATTTCATAACCGATGAACCTTGTGCACCATGATACACACTGGGTATACCGCAAATATTGTCTGCCGCAATGCGTCCCTGCTTATTAGCCGGCCCAGCAAGCGGCACAAGCGCACGCTCTTTGCTCACTCTGTTTTGAATTTGTACAGCGTCCCCGACAGCATAAATAGAAGAATCAGATGTACGCATTCTTTCGTCTACAACGACGGCACCTTTGATCCCCAATTCAAGGCCTGCCGACCTTGCAAGTTCCGTTTCCGGTAAAACTCCGATCGCAAGAAGAGCCATATCCGCCGATACCGGCTCCTTTCCTTCTATTTCCGCAACTACCCCGTCGCCTTTCTTTTTCAGCGACGTAACTTTGTTTTCCAATCGAAGGTCAATGCCCTTTTCTTTCATATGCGCATGCAGTATACATGCCATATCGTAATCAAACGGAGCCATCACTTGATTTTCAAGCTGCAACAGCGTTACGGAAATACCGCGATGCACAAGATTTTCCGCAACTTCCAGCCCAATGAATCCCCCTCCGATAACCAAAGCGCTACGAACGGAATTTTCATTGAGAAAATCGTCGATGCGATATGTGTCTTCCACGCTCCTTAGCGTAAAGGTCCGATCATTTTTTTCCGCAAACGGTGGTTCAATGGGTTTTGCCCCCGGCGAATACACCAACGTATCATAACTTTCCAGATATTCCCGTCCCGTTTCCGTTTCGCGTACACGCACTTGTTTTTGTTCACGCAAGATTTCTGTCACCTCGCTGTGAATGCGCACATCGATCCGAAACCGCCTTTGAAAACTCTCCGGTGTCTGCAACGTCAATTTTTTTCGATCCTTGATAACTCCGCCGATATAATACGGTAAACCGCAGTTTGCATAAGAAACATATCCGCCTCGTTCAAATATGATAATTTCTGCCGCCTCGTCCAAACGCCGCAAACGCGCCGCCGCCGTTGCTCCGCCCGCAACGCCTCCGATAATCACTACTTTCATATTTTTCCCTCCTTTCCGAACTTCGCCACCCGAAACAGAATTTGTGTTCTTCGGGCAAACGGTAAAAATTTTAATGCCTAAGAAAAAACGGGGAGATACTGAT
>CASEFE010000050.1 GCA_949287105.1 uncultured Bacillota bacterium | reverse complement strand
TTCATCCACACCACTGTAAAATTCTGCTTGCGATATTCCCAACGCAAGACAAATACTTTCTATAGAATTTCTATCCGGGGTGTAGTGTTTTTCATTGAACCAATCGTATACGGTTGTAGGATAAAAGCCTGCTTCTTTCGCTAACTTGTATTTCGTCCATCCGTTCTTTTTCAGCAGCTCTAATATTCTATCTTGAACTGTCATTATAACACTCTCCTATTTATAGTGCTTACACTAATATTTTATTATTGTTGACACGAATTTTTATTCGTGCTACAATGTAAATAATATTATTGCTAAAACGTAAGTATAGGAGTTTTTATGAAAACATGTTGTCTCACAGGACATCGTCCGAAGGGATTTCCTTGGGATTATGCGGATAAAGAGTGTATAGAACACAAATGCTATCTTGCCTTGTTGCGAAAAAAAGTCGTTGAACTGATTTCAGAGGGATATACCCACTTCATTTCGGGCGGCGCATTAGGCGCAGATTCTGACTTTGCGGAAATTGTCATTGACCTGCGGAAAAGCGCTTACCCTAACATTACGCTTGAAATTGCCGTTCCCTGCCCCAATCAGGATTTGAAATGGCGCTCAGAAGATAAACACCGATACAAGAAAATCTGCAAAGCGGCAGATTCCGTCAACATCATCAGCGAAAAGTATACTAACTTTTGTATGCAAAAACGAAACGAATACATGGTCGATCACTCCGATTTTGTTTCGTCGTTTGGAACGGAGAAAACCACGGTGGAACGTATCGTACTTTCCAATATGCACAAAGAAAGAAAAAGCCTTTTATAGTTATAGACCTACAAGACCTACCGGAAGATATTGAGAGTAAAATAAAAGGAGCCGTCAACAAAATGAAAGTTCCCGATTTTAAAAAATTCTAATTGCATCAAAATTACTTAAAACGAAATTTTAATCTTTTAATATCAACCTTTTTCGCAATTTTGCCTTTCAAGTAAAAAATTTTGTTTTACCAAAATTTTTGAAATGATTTTCTGCAACTATTGACAAAAGCAATATTTTATTTTATCATTATTTATGAGGTAATCGAAAATGAATAATTTTATTAAAAAGGCAGAAGCCTTAAAACCGATTTTACAAAAAAGAGTGGTGACGGCAAGCGGCAGATACGGCGCCATCCAAAAAAATCAGCGCGAAATTTACGATTTAGGCAACCATTTTGTGGGACATGCCGTAATTTCCGTTTATGCAGACAGCGGCGTTGTGGACGCGCCCGCTTTTTTAGAATTTATCTTTGCCGAAACAATGGAAGATTTTGATTTTAACGATTTACCCGATAATTCCAACATCAGCGCGGCTTGGATCCAAAAAGAATATGTGCACCTAGATAAAATTCCCGCAACCATAAAACTTCCGCGAAGATATGCATGCAGATATATTTCCATTCGCGCGCTGGCATCCTCTGCTTCTTATGTTCTCGGCATTCGAAACGTTAAATTTATTGAAGAAACATCCGCTTTCGGGGATATTATCCCCTGCGGCAATACAGAACAAGAACGGGAAATCGATCGGATTTCTATACGCACACTTCGCAACTGTATGCAAAGTGTCTTTGAAGACGGACCGAAACGCGACAGAAGACTTTGGCTGGGCGACCTTCGCTTACAGGCTCTCACAAACTACGCTACGTTCAAAAATTTTGAACTTGTAAAGCGTTGTCTGTATCTTTTTGCCGGCACCGCAGACAAGGACGGAAGAATCAACGGATACGTTTTTCATACCCCGAAAGTGTACGCTCCGACCGTAAGAATGTTTGATTATTCTTTGCTGTTTATCCCGACACTGTGGGAATATTATAAGGCGTCAAACGACATCGAAACTTTACAAGAACTTGCTCCGCTCGCCGTTCGGCAACTCGAACTGGCACAGGTCAATTTTGATAAAAACCATCGGATATTTGAAAGCCCGAATTTGGGCTGGTGCTTTATCGACTGGCAGGAATCCCTCGATAAAACTTCTTGCGGACAGGCCGTCTATATCTATGCCGCAAAATATGCCTGCAAAATTTGCCGTGCCTTAGGCCGTGACTTTTCCTGGATCGAACGGGAAATCGAATTAAAATCAAAAGCAGGACTTACTGCATTCTATGATGAAAGCAAAAACTTATTTGTAGGAAAAAACGGCCAAATTTCTTATGCTTTGAATGTCTGGTTCTGCCTCGCAGGCGTATTCGGCCCGAAAAAAAATCAAACCATTCTCAAAGCATTGCAGAATGAAAAAAAAGCCATTTTTCCCACTACTCCTTATATGTATCATTACTACGTCGATGCCCTGTATCGCAGCGGCGCGGCAACGGAGGCAAAAAGAACAATCCTTACATATTGGGGCGGCATGGCAAAATGCGGTACAGACACCTTTTTTGAAGTTTACAACCCTTCAAACCCTCAGGAAAATCCTTACGGAAGCATGGCGTTGATCAGCCGCTGCCACGCATGGAGTTGTACTCCCGCGTATTTCTTTCGAACCGAATCGGATACAAAATCGGATGAATCTTGCTTAGAATACTAAATACCACAGTTTTCGCGGTTTTTACGCATTCTTTGTTCCAGTCCTTTAAAAATCTTGAAATTTTTGGATGATTTATCGCATCCGTCGATACAAATTACACGATCATAGCGGTAACTTAAAAACAGTTAGCCCGAAAAATTATTGAAAACACAATCAGCTTACAATGTTTTTGCAACAAAAGCGGCGAATTGCCCACAAGGCAATTCGCCGCTTTTCTTTTCATTCAATAAAAATATTAAGATCGTCTGAATTTAAATCGCACGCTTTTGAATGTTTTATACTTCATTGATTCAAAAGATATTTTCTGATCTTTTCACTTTGCCGCCAATATCCGATAATCTTTATTCAAAAGCCTCTTTTCTGTATATCAAAAAGAAAACTCTTTTCATTTTATGCGATACGTTTCAATTCGCCAGGGATCTACCTTTTCACTGAATCCTGCCCCTTTCTTTGTCGTCTTATCCGTTACATTTTGTAAAAAATCGGTCTTTTCACCCTCCATATCCAAAAATGCAGAGGCATGAAATACATCGTGGCTTTTTCTTTTGATGAAGTTCCCTGACATAAATAATACGTATCGTATCCGATTGCGGGAATTTTATCCGTCCGCCAGCAAATTTTAAAAGATGTTCGCTTTCCTTCCGCATCAAAATACTCTTCT
>CASEFE010000049.1 GCA_949287105.1 uncultured Bacillota bacterium | reverse complement strand
CACACAAAAAATTTAAAAATATTCTATTTTTTTTTTTATAAAAAAAAAACCTTGGGGGGCCCACAACCCCCCCCCCCCCGACGGCGTAAAAAAGCGGCGAAAGTTTTCGCCGCTTTTTTGGTTTCATTCAGAAAATAGGACAATGAACCGTTGTCGGAATAAAACCCGCTCCGTTCATGTTTTATCGAACGGAAATCAGATTCTTTCGACGATGAGTTTTGTCATTTCGCTGCCTTTTACCTGTTTCATGCCTTCGCTCATGATGTCGGCAGTGCGGTAACCTTCGTCCAGAACTTTGTTCACGGCGTTTTCTACCGCTTGTGCTTCTTCGGGCAGATCGAAAGAATCGCGCAGCATCATCGCCGCAGAGAGGATGGTTGCGATCGGGTTAGCGATGTCCTTGCCCGCGATGTCGGGTGCGGAGCCGTGGATGGGTTCATAGAGTCCGCGTTTGGTTGCGCCGAGGGAAGAGGATGCAAGCATGCCGATGCTGCCCGTGATCTGCGCCGCTTCGTCGGAGAGGATGTCGCCGAAGATGTTGGAGGTGAGCACCACGTCGAATTGCGAAGGATTCTTTACGAGCTGCATGGCTGTGTTGTCGACGAGCATATCGATGAGTTCTACGTCGGGGTATTCCTTTGCGACGTTGTGTACAACTTCTCTCCACAGGCGGGAAGATTCCAAAACGTTCGCCTTGTCGATGGAAGTAACGAGGTGGCGGCGTTTGCGTGCCAGTTCGAAAGCGATCTTAGCGATGCGCGTCACTTCTTCCACGTTGTATTTTTCGGTATCGAAAGCGTATTCGCCGCCCTCTTCGGTGCCTCTGCCGCGATTACCGAAGTAGATGCCGCCGATCAGCTCGCGCACGACGACGAGGTCGATGCCTTTTTCAGCGATGTCTTTGCGCAGAGGGCAGGCTCCGGCCAGTGCGGGGAAGAGCTTTGCCGGGCGCAGGTTGGAGTAAAGTCCGAGCGCCGCGCGGATTTTCAAAAGTCCCGCTTCGGGGCGCAGGTGTCCGGGCAGTTTTTCGATGCGCTTGTCGCCGACGGCACCGCCGACGGCGCCCAAAAGCACGCTGTCGGAAGCAAGGCAGCGGTCGATGGTGTATTGAGGCAGGGGTTCGCCCGTCTCTTCGATGGCGCATACGCCCATCAAAAGGTGTTCAAATTCGAACGCATGGCCGAACTTTTCGCCGATTTTGTTTAAGACGGCGATGGCGCCGTCGGTGATCTCGGGGCCGATGCCGTCGCCCGCGAGCACTGCAATATGTTTTTTCATAATAATACCTCTGAAAAATTAGATTTCGATCCATTCTTGCGGCGGATCGCCGGCGGCGTTCCGTTCGAAGAGAAGTCGGTTTTGATTTCTGGTAAAGGTTTCCTCTTTTGAAAGATGCAGAAAATATTCGGCAAATTCAAATTGTACAACGATCGTTTTATTTTTGAAAAAACGAAGGTCGTTTTCGGAAAACGGGTAAAAAACGGAATGAATTTTTATCTTTTTTGTGCATTGTCTTCGTTTTTGAAGAAACGCTGCCGCCGTATCGGCACTTTCAAAGCAATCACAGCAACAAAGCTGCTGGTTTGCCGACCAATTCGGATTTTTTCGTAAAATTTTGCTGCCGAAAAGAAGCAGGGTCTTCTCTGAAGGGTCGTTGCAAAGCTTAATAAACTTTTTTCGTCGTTTGTGAATGTTTACAATTCCCAGACAAGAGCTTACAACCCAAAGAATACAGGCAGAGAACTGCAAAGAGAAGAAAAGCACGCTATCTTCGGAATCGAATTTTGTTTTTAGAGAAGGGGAACAGAGAAAAAACAGATAAGCGAAAAAAAGCACTGCAGCAAAACACAAAAATACCGAATAAACGGCGAGCATTCCTTTACAAAAACTTACAAAAGATCGTTGTTTTTTCATTGTTTCCCCTTAAAAATGCGTTGAAGCAGTTACCCGTTCAGCCATTTTTCTTTGAGAACGCCAAATTCCTTGTTCTGATCGTATACGATTCAGGTATTGCCGTTCGGCAAAACAGGCGAGTTTTTAAAAAGCTGATAAGCCAATTCTTTTTCGCAGAGAATTTTTTTGCCGTGAAAGAAGGCAAGGTCGCAAAGCGCAAATTCCTGATAGGAGTAGATCTTGTTCAGCTTATCGCATAGGGCAAATTTCCCGTCGGCAAGTTTATCTTGCTGCTCCTGCGTAAGGCCCGGGCAAACATAAAACTCGTCTGCTGCGTCGCTTACTATATAGCTGAGTGCGTCTTCTTCACTTCCCGCAAAAAAACTGATCTCGATATCTTTTCGTTTGGACTGAACCGCTTTTCGCAGACTGACAATCGGATAAGATGTGTCTTTTCCCAGCCGGTAAAAACGCTGCGTTCTTTTAATAAGTATTGCACAGACGATCACAAAGCAAAGCCACAAAACGGCTATAATACAGATAGTTGTGATCAATGATTCCGTGTCAAAGGTCGAACGAACAGCCAGAAGAACGGACAGCACTGCAAAAAGCAGAAAAAAAGGAAGGAGCAAGGCAACGCACCTGCTTTCGCGCTTTTGGTTCGGACGACGTTTGAACAATTGCATGGCTTATTTTCCCGCTTTGATAGAAGCGATCAGGCCGCCCTTGTCGATAATATTCTGAATAAACGGGGGAAAGGGTTCTGCCTGAAAGGTCTGGCCCGTGGTTTCGTTGACGATCAGCCCTTTTGCAAGGTCGCAGGAAACAACGTCGCCCGCTTTAATGTTTTTGACCGCTTCGGGGCATTCGAGGATGGGCAGACCGATGTTGATGGAATTGCGGTAAAAAATGCGCGCGAACGAGTTCGCGATGACGAGCGAAATGCCGCTCGCTTTGATGGCGATGGGCGCGTGTTCGCGGGAAGAGCCGCAGCCGAAGTTATCTTCGGCGACGATGATGTCACCCTTTTTTACTTTTTTGACAAAGTCTTTGTCGATGTCCTCCATGCAGTGGGAGGCGAGCTCTGCTTCCGAAGTGGTATTGAGATACCGTGCCGGAATGATGACGTCCGTATCGACGTCGCTTTTATATCTGAAAACTGTTCCTTTTACGTTCATACTGAAATCTCCTTATTTTCGCGCGAAATTCTTCAAAATAAAGATTTCGCTTGATTTTCAAAAACCTGCGGCTTCGCAAAGCGAAACGCCGTTCGGTTTTTTTGCGGCGGAAGGTTGCGGCTTTAATGTCAGAACAAAGCCGCGTATTTGTTTTCCGCAGCCGAATGTTTTCGGCAATTTGCGCGTCTCCAAAAGTTTGATTTTTGCATGCGCAGAAAAAAGCTGAATTCTTTATGCGAATTTTTTCAAAAGAGGTGAACAAATTCGCCTGCTTAGAGGTCTCCGCGCTTATACCTCGTCGGGCGTTGCGATCTTTCCGGCGATCGCGCTGGCGGCGGCGACGTACGGGGAAGCGAGGTACACTTCGCTGTCCACATGTCCCATGCGTCCGACAAAGTTGCGGTTGGTCGTGGCGACGGCTCTTTCGCCGGCGGCAAGGATACCCATGTGTCCGCCCAGGCAAGGTCCGCAGGTCGGCGTCGAAACGACGGCGCCCGCATCGATGAACACGTCAAAGAGCCCTTCGTGCATAGCCTGTTTCCAGATAGTGTTGGTTGCTGGAATGACGATGCAGCGCACGCCCTTGGCGACCTTTTTGCCGCGCAGAATGTCTGCCGCGATGCGCAGATCGGAGATATGCCCGTTTGTGCAGGAACCGATCACGACCTGATCGATCTTCACGTCGCCCCATTCTTCGGGCGTCTTTGTGTTTTCGGGCAGGTGCGGGAAAGAAACGGTGGGTTTGAGCTTGCTCATATCCACTTCGATCACGCGTTCGTATTCGGCGTCGGGATCGGCTTCGAATACGCGGATCTCGCGCTTAAAGCGGCCGTTCAGGTATTCGCGCGTCACGTCGTCGACGGGGAAGATTCCGTTTTTGGCGCCCGCTTCGATGGCCATGTTGCAGATGGTGAAGCGATCGTCGATGGAAAGGTAGGAAATGCCGTCGCCGACAAACTCCATCGATTTATACAGTGCACCGTCCACGCCGATGAGCCCGATGATATGCAGGATCACGTCTTTTCCGCAGATATATTTTGCGGGTTTGTTTTTGAGTACGAATTTGATGGCGGAAGGTACTTTGAACCAGCATTTTCCGCTCATCATGCCGGCGGCCATGTCCGTGGAGCCTACGCCGGTCGAGAAGGCGCCGAGTGCGCCGTATGTACAGGTGTGGCTGTCCGCGCCGATGACGAGATCGCCTGCGCCGACCAGTCCCTGTTCGGGCAGGAGCGCGTGTTCGATGCCCATTCTGCCGACGTCAAAGAAGTTTTCTACGCCGTATTTGTTTGCGAAGTTGCGGACGGTCTTGACCTGCTCGGCCGCCTTGATGTCTTTATTGGGGGTGAAGTGGTCCATGACCATGCTCACCTTTGAAGGGCAGTGCATGCAGGAAAAGCCCGCCTTTTCGAATTCTTTGACCGCCACGGGCGAAGTGATATCGTTGCCGAGAACCATATCGAGTTCGGCGTCGATGAGCTGCCCCGCCTTTACGGAAGAAAGCCCCGCGTGTGCCGCGAGGATTTTTTGCGACATTGTCATTCCCATAATCAGAGTGTGTCTCCTTCGATAATTTTGTTTGACAGCATTATACCATATATGCTATAATTTGTAAACTATTTAGAAAATAGATAATTTTAATCGTTTCAATCGAAAAAACAAATGGAGGAGGGGCCATGAACAGCGACGGGATCCGGACATTTATCATGTTGTCGAAGCTGAAAAACTTCACGCGGACGGCGGAGTGTATGTATGTGGCGCAATCGACGGTGACAAACCGCATAGCGGAACTGGAAAGCGAGACGGGGAAAAAACTGTTTGCGCGGCGGCAGGGCGGTGTGGAACTGACCGAAGAAGGAAAGCTGTTTTTGACGTACGCACAGCGGATCATCGAGCTGGAAGAGAGCTTTGTGCGGGAAGTCAATGCGACGGCGCGCTATGAAAAGCAGCTGCGTGCGGGCGTCATCAATGCGGCATACGAAAGCGGGCTGTACCCGTATTTCCGGAATTTTTTCGAGAGTCGGAAAGACGTCTCTTTGAAAATCGTACTGGGGCATTCGGTCGATCTTTTGCAGATGTTGCAGGATCGGATCATTGACGTGGCGTTTTGTTATCTTCCTCTCAAAAAGACGGGGTTTGTGAGCAAAAAGTTTTCTTCGGACAAGCTGGTTTTGCTCTCTTCGCCCGCGCGCAACGAATACAAAAAGGGGATCCGAAAAGCGGAACTTGCCGAATGCGAATACATCATGTGCAATTTTGCGTTCGGCGACGCGGGAGAATTTATCCGCACGCTTTTTCCGCCGCGGCATGCCTTTCGGTTTGAGATCGACAACAGCGGCAAGGTGGCGCAATATCTCATCGACGGGGTAGGTTACAGCTTTTTGCCCTATAAAATGGCGGAAGAGGACATAGCGGCGGGGCGGCTGGAAGTCATCCGCCCGGTCGATTTTACGGTTCCGGACATCATCAGTTATTGTACATACCGCCGCGGGGATACGTTGGCGGAAAGCCTTTTGGAGGGGCACGGAAAATGAAACTGCTTGTGAGCGGCGGAGCGGGTTTTATCGGCGTAAATTTTATTCGGTATTGGCTGGATGCACACCCGAAAGACGAAATTGTGTGTCTGGACAAGCTCACATATGCGGGGAATCTTTGGTCGCTCGAAGAGGCGTTTTTGAGCGAACGGTTCCGTTTTTATGAAGGGGACGTCTGTGACCGTGAAGGTGTAAACTCCGTTTTTGAAAGGGAGAAACCGGAAATTGCCGTGCATTTTGCGGCGGAGAGCCATGTGGATCGTTCGATTGCCGATCCCGATGTCTTTTTGAATACAAACGTCTTGGGAACGCAGGTCATGCTCGATGCCTGCCGCGCGTTCGGCGTGCGGATGCACCTCGTTTCGACGGACGAAGTGTACGGCGATACTTCTTTAAGATCGAAAAAGTATTTTTCCGAGCGCGCGGCGCTGCGCCCGTCCAGTCCGTATGCGGCGAGCAAGGCGGCGGCCGATCTTATGGCGCTTTCGTATGTGCGGACATACGGCGTGCGGCTTACGATTTCCCGCTGTACCAACAATTACGGGGCTTTTCAGTTTCCCGAAAAACTCATTCCGCTTGCCATCGGCAAAGCGGAAAAGGGGGAACCCGTTCCCGTGTACGGAAACGGAAAAAATATACGCGACTGGCTGGATGTTTCCGATCACTGCCGCGCGATCGATTTAATCTTGCAGGCGGGAAACGAGGGCGAAATATACAATGTCGGAGGAGGCAGTGCGCTTAGCAATCTGGAAGTGGTCCGTAAAATTCTGCGCCTTTGCGGCAGAACGGAAACCGATTTTGTTTTTGTGGCAGATCGACCGGGGCACGACCGCCGCTATGCACTCGATTGCAAAAAGATTCAAAAAGAGCTGGGCTTTTCGGCGGACAAGAATTTTGACGAGGGACTGGCGCGCACGGTTTCGTGGTATCGGAAGAATAAAAACTGGCTTTCAAAGATCGAGAGCGGCGCATACCGCGAAGTTCCGCCCTTTGCAAAGGGAAAGATTCTGAATGCAGGATTTATTCGGAAATAATTTGATTGTAGGACTTATTCAAAACTGATTTTGAATGCAGAGTTTTGACGGAAAAGATGCGGCGAAAGCAAAGGCCGATTGACAGTCGGGCGCGGGGATGGTATAATACAAAATAAACAAATACGCGGTTTTATACTAAGAAAAACCGAAAGCAACGGGAAATTTCGGTAAAACGAAAAAGTGCTTTTTATCCGATAAATATATCTTAGATCGCAACAAGCGGACGGAAGGAAATTTGAAAAAGACGCGCCGGAACACGGCGAATGTGTTGCGCGCCACGGGAGTTCAGATATGCCGAACATAAAAATTTATATTGCCTGTCATAAAGACTGCGAGGCATTGCAGAGTGATATTTTGAAACCGATACAGGTGGGGGCTGCGCTTGCGTCGCGCCGTATCGAAGATTTTATAGGGGATGATGCGGGGGAAAACATTTCCGCCAAGAACGCGCGTTACTGCGAACTGACAGCTCAGTATTGGGCATGGAAGCATAGCGAAGCCGATTATGTCGGGTTTATGCACTATCGCCGTTATTTTTCGTTTGCGGAAAGAACGCTTACTTCCGATGCGTATAACAACGTGTTTTATCCTACGGTGCGGGGCGCGCACGAGCGCGATCTTTGTCTGAACGATGAAGCCATTCGCGGCAAGCTCGAAGGATACGATCTGATGCTTCCGTATCCGTTGGATCTGAGCAAGGAAGGGCATGCGGCAAACACCGTTTATAAACATTATGCCACCAGTCCCGGGCATCACATAGAAGATTTTGATTTTTGCTGTGATTATATCCGCGGACATTATCCTGCATATGTTCCGGCCATGGAGGAGTACTGTGCCTCTTCGCACGCTTATTTTCTGAATATGTATGTCATGCGGCGCGAACTGTTTGATCGGTATTGCGAGTGGCTGTTTCCCATTCTGGATGCGTTTGATGCACAGCGCAATTATGAAAACGACAGCGTTACGGAGCTTCGCACGCCCGGATTTTTGGCGGAGCGGCTGTTCGGGGTATGGTTTACGCATTTAAAAAAGAGCGAGCGGGGAATTCGCGTATGTCATGCGCAGACCAGCTTTATTCACAATACCGAACGGGAGGAGATTCGGCCCGCGTTCGGACCGAACGCGGTAGCGGTCTGTCTCGGCGCGGATGATAAATACGTTCCGTTTGCCGAACTTGTCATTTCTTCCATTGTGCAGAACGCCTCGCCCGATCGTAATTATGACATTGTGGTATTCAGCAACGGCATCGCACCGCTCAAACAGGACGCGGTATTGCGCGCCTTTGCAGCGCTTCCGAATGTGCGGGTGCGTTTTGTGGAAGGCGCGGCTTTTCTCGGCGGTGATCTGGCCGAACGGGATCATATCAACCGTTCCACGTATCTGCGCTTTATTATTCCGCGCGCGATGCGCCGATACGCGAAAGTGATCTATCTCGATTGCGATCTGGTCGTGAATCGGGACCTTGCAGAGTTGTACGATACCGATTTGCAAGGGAACATTCTCGGGGCGGTGCGCGATACGATCGATGCCTGCTGGTACAAGGAGCGTCACGACGGAACGGATATAAATATTGAAAAGCGTCTCGGACTTTTTGATCCGTACGGGTATTTTAATGCGGGCGTTTTGGTTTTCGACTTAAAAAAGTTCGGCGCGCTTTTTTCCACAGAAGATCTCTTTGCGCTTGCCCGAACCCGCCGTTGGGTATGGCAGGATCAGGACATGCTCAATTATCTTGCCCGAAACCGTGTATATTATCTTGACCAGCGTTGGAACGTTCTTGCGCACGCACACGCATCGCTTGCGCAGACGGAGGAAGCCAGGGCACCGCAATGGCTTTATGCGCAGTATCTGGCGGCGCGCAAAGATCCGTATATCGTGCATTATTGCGGAAGGACGCTGCCTTGTTTCCGTCCGTATGCAGATTTGCGCGAGTATTTTTGGAAGTATGCGCGGGGCTGTAACGCATATGAATCGCTGCTTGCGCTGCAAGCGGAAGAATTAGCAGGGAGCGCAGGCAAACGCCGTTCTATGTTAACACGGGTGAAAAGACTGGTAAAAAAAGGTCTTCGCAGTTTGAAACAAGACGGTTTTTCCGTTACTTACGCGCGTGTCCGGCGCAAGGTCAAGGCAATCAGCCAAAAAGAAACGGCATACAGCTCACAGAGCGGGGGGATGAACGCCGAAGACACGGAGCTTATGAAACGCGCCGCTCGCACGCTTTTTGTAAAGTTTGAAAGTGCCTGCCAAAAGGCGGGGGCGGAGTATTTCCTGCTCGGCGGATCTTTATGGTCGGCAGAGCGGGAAGATCAGCTTTTTCACGGAGATGACAGCCGCATTGTGTGCGGCATGACGCGCGCAGACTTTAAAAAATTGCAAAGCGCGGGTTGTGGCGAAAAGGCGGAAGTTTTTGCCGATAAAAGCAGACAGGGTGTGCGTTACGGGGTGCGTTTTTGCGAGTTTCCCGCAATCTCTGTCGATGTGTATGTATTTGATGAAGCCGCGTGTCCGTCTTCTTTCGACGCATGGATCCTTCGCAACGAAGCACGTTGTCAATATGTAGAGCAGGGGTGCAGGCATACAAATCCTGCGGATCTCTTTGTTTCGCAATGCAAGGGAGAGGGAGCGTCGCTTGTGTTGGGGGTTGAAAATCCGCAGAGCTGTTACGTGCAGGTATTTGCACGGGCGGATGTGTTTCCGATCAGAAAGGTGCGCCTTGGCGGCGTGTCCGTCTGTGTTCCCGCGAACTCGCAGAAAGTTCTTCGTACCCTGTATTTGGGTTGGGAAAAAATATTTGCTTTTCCGCCTCGCACCATGCTTCCCGACGAACTTAAATCTTTAAAACAGTTTCTCAAAAAACAGTAAGAAAAGAGAAAAGCACTAAAATCGTTGAAAAACATTCTGAAAAAACAATAAAAAAGAAAATCAGACTTAAATCGTGAAATAATTTTTGAAAAAACAGGAAAGAGGGTAAACCGAAAAAATTAAGCGGCGGCGCCTGCCAATAGCAGGCGCCGCCGCTTTTTACAATAAATT
>CASEFE010000048.1 GCA_949287105.1 uncultured Bacillota bacterium | reverse complement strand
TCTCCTCCGGAAGTATTTTTATCGGGAGATCTTCTCAATCAGATCATCTCCGCAAGTTTTACAGCGCGCGAAACAAAACTGCCTTTTCTCGGTATTTACGGCGCCTGCTCAACCATGAGCGAAGCGTTATTGCTTGGCGGAATGCTCATCGACAGCGGTTATGCCTCCACTGCCGTAGCCGCTACGGGCAGCCATTTTTCATCAGCGGAACGCCAATATCGGTACCCTCTGGAACTTGGGACAACCCGTCCCCCGCAATCACAATGGACGGTCACCGGCGCCGGAAGCACCGTTTTGGCAAAAAACGGAGACGGCCCCGTTCTTACCAGCGGTACGATCGGAAGAGTGATCGATTTCGGCGTATCCGACGTAAATAACATGGGCGCAGCGATGGCTCCTGCCGCAGCAGATACCATTGCCGCACATCTCAAAGATACAGGACGTGCCCCTTCGTATTACGATCTCATTCTTACCGGTGACCTCGGTGTACTTGGCAGCCGCATCGTTAAAGATCTGCTTTGGGAAAAAGGAATTGATATATTTTCAAATCACGTTGATTGCGGCGAAATTATTTATGATGTGGTCGAAGATGAGTTTCAAGGAGGCAGCGGCGCCGGTTGCAGTGCAGTGGTATTCAATTCCTATATTTATAATCTTTTGAAAGGCGGATCGTCACTCAAAAAAGTTCTTTTTGTTGCGACCGGTGCGCTGCTTTCTACTGTATCTTCGGGGCAAGGTGAAAGCATCCCCTGCATCGCACATGCCGTTTCAATTGAACGGCCTTCTTCATTCAATCAGGCGGATTAACTAAATTGAGGGGGAATTCACATGGAAAAATATATCGATATACTTCTTATGTTTGTAAAAGCTTTCGCCGTAGGCGGAACCCTGTGCATGATCGCACAGATTATCATCAATTGTACAAAATTAACTTCGGGAAAAATTCTTGTCTTTTTCATGCTCGCAGGTGTTGTGTTGGAAGCTTTCGGGTTGTATCAATATGTTGTCGATTTTGCGGGAGCAGGTGCCACCGTTCCTATTTCCGGTTTCGGTTATTTATTGGCACGCGGTGCAATGCACGGCGCCGAACGCGGCATCTTCGGAGCACTCACAGGCGCTCTCTCTGCCGCGAGCTCCGGTATTACCGCTGCCGTACTTTTTGCCTTCCTCTTTGCATTGATTTTCAAACCCAAAAGCAAAAAAAATTGAGCTATTATTTTTTCAGCTTCTTTTATTCAAATTCTGCCGCATTCTGAATTAAACTTGCGCATCGAAAACATTTCAAACCATTTTGAATTGAGAAATTCTTGAAACAACGCTTTCAGTTTAATCTTTATCTGAATTTTTTAAAAAATTCTGTTTTATAATCATGATTTATAAATTTCAGCGATAAATCACACAATAAAAACCGCCTCTTTGCACATTTTCAAAGAGACGGTTTTTTATTATAAACGCTTTGCTTTCTCAAATTATTCAAATAAAAAAACATTCCAATTTTTCAAAAATATCATGTCTTTCGCTATTGATTATAAATCAAAAGGCATTTTCAACTTATCTTTTTCCGTAATCGGACGAATTACCCTGCAAGGATTTCCGGCAGCCAATACACCGGAAGGAATATCTTTGGTCACAACACTGCCTGCACCGATCACAGTATCATGCCCGATCGTAACGCCTCCACACACAATGACGCCCGAAGCAAGCCAAACATTATCCTCAATGACAATCGGACGCGCATATTCGTAATCATATGTTTTACCGTCTGCCGCCGTACGCATATTTCTGTCACACGCCAATAACGGATGAACAGGCGTAACCAATGATACATTCGGACCGATAAAACACTGTTTACCGATTTTTACAGGTGCACAATCCAAAATGACGAGGTTATAGTTTGAAAAAAAATCTTCCCCTACCGTTGTGTTGATCCCGTAATCAAAGCGAATGGGTGGTTCAGAATAATAATTTTTCCCGTGCCCGCCCAAAATCGAATGCAGCAATGAAATTCTCAATTCCTGATCGTCTTCATCACTGAGGTTATACTCACGAAACAACCTGCGCACACGTTTTCGAAGTGTTACTAACTCTTGATCGGCGGGGTTATACAATTCTCCTCGTACCATCTTATCAAATTCACGCATTAAATCACCTCTCGTATATAATATTTTACCATATTTCCCATGGAATCGCAACTCTTATCAAAAAATTGTATAGTAAAAATGAACTATAATCCAATCCTCTGCACTTTATTTCATAAAAATTCTATTCGTAAGTGTTACAAGCCTTATATTTTTTGTTTTAACCATCTTTCCTGCTTTTATCGTGAAATAAAATCCTTTCGGTTATAATCCAAATTTTAAGCACAATTTTATGTGTTTTATCTTTTTATTCAATACTTGGTTTTGCAAATAAAATAAAAAAGGCTTCGGTTTTCCGAAGCCTTTTATTCTTGCAAAATTACTTAATGATCTTAGAAACAACGCCCGAACCAACCGTTCTGCCACCTTCACGAATAGCGAAACGAAGTCCTTCTTCCACAGCGACAGGTTTGATCAACGATACATCAATCTTGACGTTGTCGCCCGGCATAACCATTTCAACCCCTTCCGGAAGTTTAATGGAGCCCGTAACGTCCGTTGTACGGATAAAGAACTGAGGACGATAGTTGTTGAAGAACGGTGTATGACGGCCGCCTTCTTCTTTGGTCAAAACGTAAACCTGCGCTTCAAATTCAGTATGGGGATGAATCGAGCCGGGTTTCGCGATAACCTGACCTTTTTCAATGTCCTTACGGTCGATACCACGCAGAAGCGCACCGACGTTGTCACCAGCCTGTGCTTCGTCGAGCAGTTTGCGGAACATTTCCAATCCGGTAATAACCGTCGAACGAGGCTTATCGATCAAGCCTACGATTTCAGCAGCATCGCCGACTTTCGCAACACCACGCTCAACACGACCCGTAGCAACAGTACCACGACCGGAAATGGTGAATACGTCTTCCACAGGGAGAAGGAAAGGTTTATCATCTTCACGTACAGGATCAGGGATATAAGCGTCGATCGCATCCATCAACTGTAAAATACATTGACATTCGGGAGCAGCAAGAATTTCTGCATCCGAAGCACCCGAAGTAGCTTTTTCCAAAGCCTTCAAAGCAGAGCCTTTGATAATCGGCGTCTTGTCGCCAGGGAAACCATACTTGGAAAGCAAATCACGGATCTCTTCCTCAACGAGTTCGAGAAGTTCCGGATCGTCTACCTGATCGGTCTTGTTCATGAATACGACGATATAAGGGACACCAACCTGACGAGCGAGCAGGATGTGCTCACGAGTCTGGGGCATCGGACCGTCGGTCGAAGCAACAACGAGGATCGCGCCGTCCATCTGAGCAGCACCGGTGATCATGTTCTTGACATAGTCAGCATGTCCCGGGCAGTCAACGTGCGCATAGTGACGCTTGTCTGTCTGATATTCAACGTGCGCGGTGTTGATCGTGATACCACGAGCCTTTTCTTC
>CASEFE010000047.1 GCA_949287105.1 uncultured Bacillota bacterium | reverse complement strand
ATATAGTTACAGAATTTAATTTATAAGCATTGAAGTCACTAAAAACAAAAGCGCCTGATAATAAAATTAAAAAACGAGGCACCTTTTAGGTGCCTCGCCAATAAATTTTTTACATTGAAATCATTTGCAATGTTTCATATAATTCATAATTGAATTGTTTTTTCATACTGACAGCTTCAATAATATCAAGATCAATAATTTCATTTTTACGTATACCTACAACGCGATTTCCGATACCGTCTTTCAGCATACGGACAGCCCGATTTCCGAATTGAGCCGCAAGCATACGGTCCGCCATTGAAGGAGAACCTCCGCGTTGCACATGGCCTATAGTAGTACCACGAACAGAATATGTGGTCAATGCCTGTAATTTTTTCGAAAACTCATCAGCCGTAGAAACGCCTTCCGCTAATACAATTATATTAGAATGTTTCCCATTTGCTCGGCTACGGTTAATGCGCAACACTACATCTTCCATATCATAAGCGATTTCCGGGACAATAATTATTTCCGCACCGCTGGCAATTCCTGAATAAAGCGCAATGTCTCCACAACGGCGCCCCATCACTTCTACCACGCTGATCCGCTCATGTGATGTCATCGTATCACGAAGCTTATTTATGATATCGAGGCACGTGTTTACCGCCGTATCGAAGCCCAACGTATAATCTGTATATTCAAGGTCATTGTCAATTGTTCCCGGTATGCCAATCGTAGGGATTCCATATTGCTCACTGAGACATTTTGCACCACGGAATGATCCGTCACCGCCGATTACTACAAGTCCCTCTATTCCGTGTGCATGCAAAGTTTTCACCGCTTGCTGTTGACCTTCAACTGTATACATTTCTACACAACGCGCGGTTCTGAGCATTGTTCCACCACGTTGGACAATGTCAGAAACGCTTCTCATTTCCATCGGAACCATATCATCATTGATCAAACCGGCATATCCTTGTCTGATCCCATATATTTCCATTCCAAAATATTTTGCTGTTCGAACGACTGCCCGAATACAGGCGTTCATACCGGGAGCGTCTCCTCCACTCGTCAACACACCTATCCTTTTCATAGCTACCTCCGAATGCCTAATCGTAAAATTATCTATAAATCTGTTTCGCGCTCATTATAACAGATAACACAAAAAAATCAAAGCGTTTTTGCAGATTTCTGTAAAATGCGCTTCAGAAATTTATTTTTAACATTTTTTGTCAATCTATACTCTTTTTAGATTCAAACTTCTACAATATCACTTTCTTCTAGGTAAAGATACAATTCATCTCGCAACCCGCGACAGTCATTTATGTTTTGCATTTTATAAAGTTTTGTTCCGCGTTTGATTTTTACTGTTTTTTGACCGTTGGAATAATGATAAAAAAGAGTGGTCAATTCATCAAATTCCTCTTCCGTCAAAGCACTGGCGTTTAACCAAAGAGCATGTTCCCTTTCTTTTACAACAGGCACTGCTGAACCAGCATTTTCCGTACTTGTATTGGTCTCACCAAAAGCAACCATTTTGTCTAAAATAATAACCGGTGCTTTCTCTTCATCCAATTGCATTTTTCCGGACAGAGAAACAATTTTATCAGGGACAACTACCCCTTTGATTTTTTCATAGACATTCGGAAAAGCAACGCATTCGATGTTGCCATATAAATCTTCTACGGTAATGAATGCCATAGATGAACCCGAACGTGTGTTGATTTTTTTGTAGCCGGATATAATACCGCCCATTGTTACTACAGCGCCGTCAGTAAGCTCGGGGTATGTTTTTCTGCCTTCATCATCTTCTTCGTAATTTTGCAATTTCAAACAAGAAAAAGAACAGTCATGAAAAGATGCGGCATATTTTTCAAAAGGATGCCCGCTGACATATACGCCTAACACGGCTTTTTCTTTTGCTAAACGATCGTTCGTATCAAGCTCTTGAAGATCCGGATAATCCACTTCTAAATTGTTTTCTTCAATTATATCCCCAAACAAGCTCATTTGTAAACTTTGTTTTTGTTTTGAAATTTTGTTGGCTTTATCGAGAACATTACTATATACGGCATAAAGCTGGGCACGATTTTGTCCAAATTGATCAAAAGCTCCGGCAAAAATCAGTCCTTCGAGCATACGTTTATTGAGAAAAGGTGCGCATCGGAACACAAAGTCTGAAAAACTTTTAAATTTCCCGCCTTTTTCTCGTTCTTGAATGATGGATTGTGTTGCCCCGATCCCGACGCCCTTTAGTGCACTCAATCCAAAGCGTACTCCATTATCCTGCACGGAAAAAAATACTTTACTCTTATTGATATCCGGCGGAAGAACTAAAATATTTTTTTCTTTCAGATAGATAATGTATTTGGAAACTTCCTCTATTTTATCAATGCGGTTGTTTAAGATTGCCGCAAGAAATTCTTTGGGATAAAAACGTTTTAAGTAAGCTGTTCTGTAGGCAAGAACTGCATAGCAAGTCGCATGAGCCTTATTAAAAGCGTAACTTGCGAAACTTTCCATGTCACCAAAAATTTTAGCCGCAACCTCTTTCGGAATGCCGCGGCTTACAGCGCCCTCGATATTACCACCGTCTTTAATATTTCCAAAGATAAATTTATCTTTTTGCGCCATAAGCTCCGCTTTATTCTTTTTACCCATGGCACGCCGAACCAAGTCTGCCTGTCCAAGAGAAAACCCAGCCAAATCCTGAAAAATTTGCATTACCTGTTCTTGGTATACAATAACTCCATACGTTACTTTGAGTATATGCTCTAAGAGAGGCGTATCATATTTTATTTTTTCAGGGTTCAATTTATTTTCTATATAAGTCGGAATGTACGCCATAGGACCGGGACGATAAAGCGCAACGCCTGCTATAATATCTTCCAAACACCCCGGTTTAAGTTCGCGCATGAATTTTTTCATGCCGCCTTGTTCAAGCTGAAATACTGCATCGGTGTCCCCTTCAGAAATCAAGGCATATGCTTCCTTACTGTCATAACCAATTTCATCCCAATCGATAACTCTGCCGGTATCTTCCTGAATATAGTCACAGGCCTTTTTAATATCCGTAAGGGTTGTCAACGCCAGAAAGTCCATTTTTAACATGCCAATGGATTCACCTTCTTTCATGTTGAATTGAGTGGTAACATCTTCTCCGTTTCTTGAAAGCGGTACAGCTTCAGCAATCGGCTTCCGGCAAATAACTACTCCTGCGGCATGCATGGAAGTATTTCGCGGCATACCTTCCAATTTTAACGCCATGTTGATCACACGGTTAAGCTGTTCGTCATTTTCATATAATTCGATAAACTCGCTGTTGCGCTTTTTTTCCTGTTCATCGAGTTTTTTCAATAATTCATTTTTCTTATCTTCGTCTGTTTCTTGAGAAATTTTCGCCTGAATACCCGCGATATTTCGTCCCAATAATTCGCTGATGGTTGATTTTCCATCCATCAATTTTGTAACCCGATCGGTCTCAGAATATGGAACACGCAATACCCTTCCTACATCCTTTATTGCCGCTTTGGAAGCCAACGTACCAAAAGTTACGATCTGTGCAACATTCTCCGGATGGTATTTGTTTCGAACATATTCAATTGTCTCCGGGCGTCTTTCGTTACAAAAATCCACGTCAAAATCCGGCATTGTAACACGATCGGGATTTAAAAAACGTTCAAAGAACAAATCATATTTTAAAGGATCGATGTCTGTAATTCCAATTGCATAAGCCACAATACTTGCCGCGCCGCTTCCGCGCCCAGGTCCTACTGGTATCCCGCGCTCTTTTGACCAGCGAATAAAATCCATAACGATCAGATAATATTCGGCAAAGCCCATTCCTAAGATGATACCTAATTCATATTCAGCACGTTTTTTTACGGCATCGGTAATTTCCGAATACCGCCTTTTCAGTCCATCCCACGTAAGCTTTGTAAGATAATCTTTCGGATCAGATCCGTCTTCCGGAACATATCCCGGAATCAATGATTTATCTTTAATCGGATCGCCGTTGTCTTTCAGATCAAAACAAGGTTCTTCATTGCACTTTTCTGCAATCACAAGCGTATTGGAAATTGCTTCCGGAACATAATCAAACAAAGCCGACATTTCTTCAGCCGATTTCATATAGAATTCATGTGTTTCAAATTTCATTCGCTTGGGGTCATCGATCGTACGCTTCGTCTGAATGCATAACAATACATCCTGCATTTCCCAATCCGCTTTTTCAAGGTAATGCACATCGTTGGTTGCAACAGGTTGAATATTCAACTCTTTTGCAAGTTGCAGCAATAATGGAAGTACACGCTTTTGTTCTTCAATCCCATGATCCTGAATTTCTATATAAAAATCATCGCCGAAAATTTCTTTGAGTTCCGATGCCGTTTTTTTCGCCCCTTCATAATCTCCACGAAGAAGCAACTTCGGTATTCTGCCCGCAAGACAAGCGGAAAGACAGACCAAGCCTTCACTATGCTCTCTTAAAGTTTTATAATCTGCTCTCGGTTTATAATAAAATCCGTCGACATAAGCAATTGAATCAAGCTTTACAAGATTTTTATAACCTTTTTTATTTTTTGCCAACAAAATCAAATGATCAAAATCACTGGAACTGTCTTTTATATGGAGATCCTGTGTCATGTACAATTCACATCCGATTATGGCCTGAATGTTATTCTTTCTGCACTTTTCCGCAAAATGAAGCGTAGCATACATATTACCGTGATCGGTAATCGCAACGGCTTTAATATTATTTTTAACACAGTGGTCAACAAGCGCATCAACTTTACATGCGCCATCAAGCAAACTATATTCTGTATGAAGATGCAAATGTACAAAATCTGACATATAAATTTTCCGATCCTTTGTATAAAAATACGATGCGCCCTAAGGCAGGGACGCATCGTCCAATATAATCAAATATTAAATTTTTTCAATAAATAATGAAAGTTTATCGGCCGCTTCTTTTTCATCAGTTCCGTCCGCACAAATATAATATTTTTCCCCCTCCAAAAAACGCATTGATAGTAACCCTATAATACTTTTTGCATTTCCTCTCTTGTTTCCGTCTTCTATCGTGATCTCGCTATTATATTTACAAGCCTCAAATACGATTTGCTGTGCATCGTAAGCCGTATACGATTTTTTATTATAAATAAACGGTTTTTTTTCCATTCTCAATCTCCGGTTAACTCTTCTGCTATTTTTTCCAATCTTCGCAACCTATGATTCAGGCAGCTTTTGGAAATTTGTAAACGTTCTGCCAACTCTTTCAGTGACGCTTCTTTATCAGCCATTCGCGCTTCCGCTGTTTTGCGTAGTGAGTCGTCCAACTCATCCAATCCAATCGTTTCTCGAATGTTTTCGATCGCATAAATTTGTCTGACCGAAGCAAGTATACTTTTATCAAAATTTTTTTGCAAACAATTTGCCACTCGATTGATTCGGTTGCGCTCGTCTTTCAAATCTGTCAGTTCATCTAATTTTAACAAAGATTTTTGTGCGTCTAATAAATTTAGAAAATCTGAAATGCTTTCACGACTTTTAATGTATACAACATACGAACTTTTCCGCTCCACACATTTTGCTAAAATTTCGTATTCCGCAAGAATTGTACTAAAATCGTCCGCCATTTGCTTATTGAAAAAAATTACTTCTAAGTGGTAACCTGATCGCGAATCTTTTTCTCTGGGGATTACGCAACTGCCCGTTCCTAAAAAAGCACCTTTTACAAATGCAATTTTACAACATTCATTTTCAATAATGTATTTATCTACTCCTATGCGTAATCCTACTGAATCTATTTCTCTTTCAACAATACCAAGCTCGCCTAGAATATAAAGAGAACGCTCAGAAAGGCATTGAAATACAAGCCTGTCCTTTCCGTTACGATTATCTGTTTTTGCTTGTACAATTTTTAATTCAGCCCCATAAAGTTCTTCCAAAAAGCCAATAAAAAATTCAGCTATATAATCATTTTCCGTAATAAATTCAAATCCTACTTGACTTCCGCTTTTTATTATACTTCCAGAAGTCCGTAGGAAAGCCGATAAAGAAGCTGTTTTGCAACAAGCGTTGTCAAATCCGGCTTTTACAATCTCTCTTTTGATTTCTCCGGTAAAATTTGTTGAGGCCATCTTTATAAATTTCTCTCTTTAAATTCACGAAAACGAAAAGTAGGAATTTTTCCATCAATATTATCAATCCGGTTTCTCGGAATATCAACTCGCGTCAGCAACTCATCAACCAATTTCGTGTCTCCAATTCGGTCAACGCTGTGTGCATCTGAATTGATGATAAATCTTACACCTGTATCACGAACTTCACATAGTTCTTCGTCTGTCAGATGTACCTTTTTGGCATTCAATTCTATATAAGTCCCATAATCTCTCGCTGCTTTGGCAACCTCCACAACGTCGCAAAAGCATAAAAAATTCAAATGCGTTATCGCATCCAAAGGATTCTTTTTTATACAATTTATATAGGCATTCGTGTTATATTTTATTAGTGCTTTCGAAGGTTTCAAATGAAAAGTCGTATAAATCGAGTTCTGGATGAACATACGTCCAAAATCCCGAACACGACTGAATTTTACAAATCGATGAATTCCCATCAAATATACATCAAAATCTTTATAATTTTCTTTTTGAAGATCTGTACGTCCCTCTTCATCACAAAGATTTGCTTCTATCCCCACCAATACATTTATGCCCGTTAATGCGGAGGCTTCTTTACAATCTTTAATAAGCTGATCTAATTTTTTATGCCGTAAGCCAAACGCCATCTGTTCAAATCCATGATCTGTGATTGCAATTTCTTTTAATCCAAGCTCCTTTGCCTGTACAGCATTTTCAAAAACAGTTCCTTTTCCATGACTGTAAACTGTATGGGTGTGATAATCTCCAGTCAATAACATCTAAAATTCTCCTATGTATCTTATTTCCTCTTCTAATAAGATGCCCGTTTTTTCAAAAACTTTTGCTTTTATAAAATAAATCAATTTGCGAAAATCATCAGAACTTGTGCAATTTTCATTTAAAATAAAATTTGCATGTGTATCTGAAACAACAGCTCCATTGTATGTATAACTTTTCAGGCCGCATTCTTCAATCAATTTCCCCGCATAAAACCCTGCAGGATTTTTAAATATACAACCCATGCTTCGTCCTTTTGGTAAAGCCGCTCTGCGTGCACAAACTTCTTTTCGTTCTCTTTCGATATATTCTATCGGCTGAAACAGGCCCTTCAAAGTGACCGCAAGTATAACTGATGCTTTGTGCTGAAAACGCGAGTTTTTATAAGAAAACAAACAATCATCATTTGTTAAAGTAATACATTTACCATTTTCAATAGCTTTTACTGAATATATATTTTCACAAATATAATGGCCTTGTGCTCCCGCATTCATGAATACAGCCCCACCAATAGTTGCTGGAATCCCCTCTAAATAGGAAAACCCGCCAACACCATGAGCCTGCGCTGTATTTAATATTTTATTCAGACTGCAACCGCACCCACATATAATAGTATCTGCATTTACGCTTAATTCAGAAACATTTTTTGTGTTTACAACCACACCTGAAAATCCACGATCCGAAACAAGAACATTGGATCCGTATCCTAGAATACAGTAATCGATTTTTGCATTTTGCAAAAATGAAATCAGTTCGGCTAATTCTTCTGCGTTTTTTGGATAAAAAGCGAGAGAGGCTTTTCCTCCTAATCCTACGGTTGTATGCTTAGAAAATTCAAAATTTTCCTGAAATAATAATTCGGGAAATGTTTTTAAAATTCTCTCGAATGCGGTCATATTAATCCTCCTACATTATACAGCATACCCAAAAAATTTACAATGTTATACAAGGTATTTTTTTATTTTTTTTGCACTGTTTTCATTTCCTTCCAGGGCTTGTTTTGCTTCCAAATAAAAATTTTCGCGCACCTTTGAAGAAAGAAAAACGGATAACTTTTGTTTCGGATATATTTTTTGAGCTTCAAACATCGGTTCAACTTCTTCATTATAAACTGAATATAATTCACTCATCATTCCTATTTCCGGCAATCTTCTTTGTATGTTTTCAGAAAGCAGGAATTGTACATATGCTTTAGCAGCTACCTGCATTTCACCCTCAGCACAAATCGAGATGAATTGCCACAAATCAGAATAACCTTGCATGGGTTTTGTTTTGAATTCAAAATTTTTTGTGATAAGCCTATAAACATCTCTTTGGGTTCCTATCATGTATTTATAAGAACCGTTCATAAAAGAAAGGTACGCACGCTCTGCCGATTCGGAATGATAAGTGCCTCGCAAACTTTCAAAATACGCCGCTGCATATACACTTGTATTTTTGGCTTCAGAAAGGATTGTATTTTCCGGTGAAATATCGGAAAAATCACCTTCCGCCGTAAATAAGAAATATCCACCCTTACACCATGGAAAGGCAAGCGTTTTATCCTCAATTTCAGCGCCCGACCATGAAAATCCATTGATCGGTTTAGCAGAGTCAACGGCAAAAGCACAGTTTCCACTAAATGAAATCAACGATGGCAGTTCCCCTTTTTCTATTGCCATAGCTGCGCTTTCCGGAGTATGTGAACTTATTAAGATAAATAACCCCTCATTCTGTTTTTCAAACGATTTCGAGATTCGGCTTAAAAATGAAGACCGTGAACCGATTCCTCCTTCAATCCCATCAATATTCCATAACCGTAAAATACCAGAATACTTTTTTGGCGTATTTTTCTCCATTATCTGACGAGACGGATACGTAAAAAAAGCAATAACAAGAATTATTGCTGTCAATAAACCAAAAACAAGAGATTTTTTTATAAATTTGAAATGTTTCATATAATTTATTCTATTCTTTCGCTATATGCAATAATGCCTGTATTAAAAATTAAAGCTTACAAAAATAAAAGGCAAAGTCTTAAATGGAACCTCGCCTTATTCTATATTACCTCTTAACTTTGAAACAATACATTTCATTTTCTAATACTTTAACTTTTTTCAAAATTGTTTTCCTTAAAATAAAAAACGGAACACCATTAAGGTGTTCCGAAATGGAGCTGATAGCGGGATTTGAACCCGCGACCTCGTCCTTACCAAGGACGTGCTCTACCTACTGAGCCATATCAGCATGTTCAGTTGTTGCCATATCTAATAATTTAACAATACAAAATGAAGGTACAAACTTTCTAAACCGACTCTATTAGTGTACCTAAAATATATAAAAAAGTCAATAAAATTTACATATCTTTCGACGATTAAAAGAATTTTTTCTCAGTAATCGGCTTTGCCAAACAAGTAATCAAGCGATACATCAAAAAAATTACTGATAACAATCAGCATAAACATCGACGGCTCTTGCTTGTCAGTTTCCCAGCTGTGGATCGTATTTCCGCTCACATTTAGAACAGCGGCAAACTCTTTCTGGGTCATCCCCTTTCCGAGTCGTAATTCACGCAGCCTTTCTCCAAAAATTTTCATACAGATAAAATACACGAAAATCGTGATTATTGGTTGACAATCACGATTTTCGTGATTATAATATAAATATATTTTACAACGGAGGAAATTTTAATGGAACCAAATTTTGTTGCAAATAAAAGTATTTGGAGCGAATACGGCGGAAGAATTACATTATGCGTTTTATTATGCTGGCTGATAGTTCCGATTTTTTTGATAATTTATATGATTATCAAAGCAAAAAGGTTTCGCCTTGAATTTTATGATCAGCGTGTCGTAATGCGTAGCGGCGTATTCAATACAGAAGAAAAACAAGCTTTGCTTACAAATATTATCGGCGTAAGAATTTCTCGATCGTTAGGCGGAAACTTATTTAATTATGGAGACGTATTTGTTGATATCGTTGGGCATTGGAACATTGATACAACAGCAATCAAATATCCGAAACAATTAAAAGCTTTTCTGGAATCACTTATAACCAAACAAAACCCCGCCGGTATGCAACAAATTATTGTCAATTAAGATAAATTTTAAAATAATAAAACCAACAAATATTTTTGCTGACGGCTGATTTATTGTTAATATTTATTCATCTTAAACATTTGCGTAAAGCAAAATTTTAGTACATTAAACGCAATCTGAACTATTTTAATCTAAGCAGAGAAATATTTTTTGATTGACGTTGAATCAGTTAACAAAATAATAATAAGAAAATTATTTTTTAACAAATGAGAAATTAAGATAAACAAAAAAAGCCGCGTATCTGCGGCTTTTTTTATAGTCCGAAGTTATAAAACTTGCGGACTGCTTTGAAACATTTTTTTAACGGAAATATTTAACCCCGCTTTCAAATAGTTTCATATCAAAATTGCCAGGGCAATTTTTGTAAAGATTATCTCCAATACGTTCAGAATGCCCCATTTTACCATAAACTCTGCCATCCGGAGAGGTAATACCTTCTATTCCCCATACTGAACCATTCGGATTATATGGATATTCCATAGACGGATTTCCTTCAAGATCGCAATATTGCGTTGCAATCTGACCATTCAAAGCCATTTTTTCAAGCACGTTAACCGGCGCGACAATACGACCTTCTCCATGCGACACAGGTACAGTGAATACATCACCAGTCTTACAAGCAGAAAGCCAAGGAGATTTATCGGAAGCAACGCGAATGTTAACCAATGTGGAAACGTGTCGGGAAATTGTATTATACGTAAGCGTAGGGCTTTTGGTTTCCAACGGGCGAATTTCCCCGTATGGCACCAATCCTAATTTTATCAACGCCTGAAATCCGTTGCAAATTCCTAATATTAATCCGTCACGTTCGTTCAGCAATTTCATAACTTGCTCAGCTATGCGCGGATTTCTGAAAGTTGTAGCAATAAATTTACCACTGCCGTCCGGTTCATCCCCTCCGGAAAAACCACCCGGAAAGGCTATAATATTTGCGCGATGAATTGCATCAGCAAAAGCTTTAACACTTTCTTCAATATCTTGTGAGGATCTGTTTTTAAGGACTAAAACTTCACATTCTGCTCCGGCAAGCCGAAATTTACGCTCTGTATCCAATTCGCAATTGGTTCCTGGGAAAACGGGTATAAATACGCGCGGCTTGCTTACTTTATTTTTGCTGTAATTAAAACGCAATTCATTGCAATTGAAATCAACATTTTTTGCTTTTCCGCTTACGGGTGCTGTATTAGTAAAAACATTTCCTAAAGTGTCTTGAAAAGCAGAGAAAGCTTCACTGTATGATACCTTTTCTTTATCATACACAAAATCTTCCGATATTGTTTCTCCTACGCAAATTTTCGGGCAATGTAGTTTATCCGGATCTTTCAAGGAAACTAAGATTTCTCCATAATGTTCCGATAACAAGCAGTCACAATCGCCGTCAAACCGAAATCCTAATTTATTGCCGAAACAAGATTTTACAATTGCCGCCGCTATTCCGCCGTTTTCAACAACCGTTGCAAAATTGATGTTTCCTTCTTCAATATTTTTATGTATCTCACGATACATAGCAGAAATTTCATTAAAATCAGGAATTTTATTAAAATCCTTATGGATCGGAATCCAGTATACTTTTGTTCCCGATTCACGCAATACATTTGTAATCAGCTTGCTTGCTTTTGCCGGAGCTAATGCAAAAGAAATCAAAGTAGGCGGGACATCGATATTTTCAAAACTTCCGCTCATGCTGTCTTTTCCGCCGATAGCACCTAAACCTAATCCGATTTGCGCATAAAGTGCACCCAGTAATGCCGACAGCGGAACACCCCAGCGTTTCGGATCCCTTCCTAGCCTCATAAAAAATTCTTGGAACGTAAGACGAATATCGTCAAAAGCACAGCCACTTGCAACCAATTTAGCCACTGAAGTCAAAATACTGTAAATAGCGCCGGTAAAGGGGCTGCTGCTCATAAGCTTAGAGCAATAACCATATGCTGCAACGGTTGCAACATCTGTTTCCCCTCCGCATATTTTCGCGGCCATGGCAATTGCGGGAGTCGACTGCGTCTTTCCTCCAAACGGCATATAAACACTGCGCGCTCCAATGGTTGAATCGAACATTTCCGACAATCCCTTTTTGGAACAAACATTTAATGAGGATAAAGTCTGAAGCAAGTTATCACGAAAATCTTGGTGATGCAAGTCAAAATAACGGGTAACATTATCACAGATTTTTGCTGCTATGACCTGTTTGACTCCATTTGTATCAAGGAAATCGCGAGAAATATCAACAATTGCCCTGTTTTTAAAAAGCATTTTCATCCGGCGGTCGTCAGTAACTACCGCTACAGGAGTCGCCGACAGATTCTCAGATGCCGCAAGGCGAATAAATTCGTCACAATCTTTTTCAGAAACAACAACAGCCATTCTTTCTTGGGATTCAGAAATAGCAAGTTCGGTTCCTGAAAGTCCTTCATATTTCAAAGGGACCTTATCCAAATCAATGACCAAGCCGTCCGCAAGTTCTCCGATGGCAACCGAAACTCCGCCTGCCCCGAAATCATTGCATTTTTTAATTTTTCTTGTCGCTTCTTTATTAAGGAATAATCTCTGTAATTTACGTTCGGTTAACGGATTGCCTTTTTGTACTTCCGCGCCGCATGTTTCGACGGAATGAGCATCGTGCGCTTTGGACGATCCTGTCGCACCTCCGCAACCGTCGCGCCCTGTTTCTCCGCCCAACAAAATTATGATGTCGCCCTTTTGCGGTTTTTCGCGATAAACCATGTCACGCCGCGCACCGCCGACAACAAATCCTGTTTCAAGCCGCTTCGCTTTATAACCGGGATCATAAACCTCGTCTACTATTCCCGTTGCTAAACCGATCTGATTGCCATACGACGAGAACCCTGCCGCTGCAGTTTTCGTAATTACACGCTGCGGGAGTTTACCAGGCAAAGTGTCCTCAAGCTTTTCTCTGGGATCTGCGCTTCCGGTCACACGCATTGCCTGATAAACATACGTTCTTCCTGAAAGAGGATCTCGTATCGCTCCGCCCAAACACGTAGCCGCGCCACCAAAAGGTTCTATTTCGGTCGGATGGTTATGTGTTTCATTTTT
>CASEFE010000046.1 GCA_949287105.1 uncultured Bacillota bacterium | reverse complement strand
TTGACGACTATGAAGTGATCATCCAGCCTTCCAAATCCGAAGAAGGGAATATTTTGAGTACTTTCCAAAGCGGATATCCTTCGGCGGCGGTTACCGTGAAAAAACATGCAGCGCCGGCGAAACCTTCCGTAACAGAAGACAATAAAATTAACTTTACGGCGGAAGCGGGCGTTACCTATGAATTGTATTATATGGGAGAATACCAGGGAACAATAGAGCCTGGCGATGATATTTCCGTGTATTTTGAAGCGGGACACAACGAGTTCGGTCTTCGTGCGGCAAAATCGGAAAATGTTTTAAAAAGTGATTTAAGTGAAGAGGTGGATATAATCTGTCATCCGGAAATTACCGATTTTTCTGTGAACGAAACGGGCACGGTAACCTTTTCTTCGTATGAAAATTTCTCTTACGATATAGTTTTGAAGTCGGATGCGGGCGATAGTGAAGTTAAAGCAGACGTTTCGAACGGAGAAGATCTTACGGGCGAATTGGATGCATTGGCGGTAGGAGAGAGCCGTCTTGTGGTAAAGCTGAAAGCGGCGCATGCCGATGCGCGGGTCATCTCAGGGACAGAGGAAAGCAATGTCTACACCGTTTCTAAACTTGCCAAAGTGGAAAATGTTTCGGCTGAGGGCGTATTGTTGTCCTTTACAGAACAAGAAAATGCGAAGTCGTATGAATATTTTCTGGACGGTGTGAGTCAAGGTATGATCGAAAGCGGGGCAAACTTTACGGCAAAAATCCCCGTACAGGAAAACAAAAACAGTGTAGAAGTGAAGGTTCGCGCACTTGGCGGCGTTGCGGACGGCAAATTGTATTGGCGCGGAGAGACCAGCGATCCGTATACCTATCATTTTGACGGATATGCATCCGATCTGTTTACATCGGAAATGGAAGTTTCCTTGCAGAATGATTATTTTATCAATGAAGCGGTGCAAGGCACGGGAATCACGTTTATCGGCGGGGACGGGGCTGTTTTCCGTTCGGAAACATTCGATCTTCTTCATTGGAATAAGGATCAGAGCCTTCTTACATTGCATCCTACGGCGGTGAATGATGAATACAACGTGCAGGAATTGTATATTCGCATCGTCAATGCGTCGGATTCTTCAAATTATATAGAATGGAAACTTTATCGTCAGAATCTTGATTTAAAGACGGATATTCGTTATTTTACAAAGGATAATGCCGAAGGGACAACACTTTTAACGGCGGCGGATACTAACTGGAAAGGATACAGTGTGTTCAATAAGATAGCAGGAGCCGGTAATTACGACGTCGATAAATTCTTGTCTTTGTATTTTGATCCGGCGACAGGGACGGTAACGGACGGTTTGACAAATGAGCCTGTATTGAAAGGAAGCGCAGATTTTTCGAATTTCAAAAACGGAGCCTATTTGGAAGTGGAAATCGGTGCCGAAGCGGGCAAGCAATGTGCCGTGACGGTCAAAGACATTTTCGGGGTCGATACTTCGAATTCGGTGATCGAACGGAGTGTTGCGGCGACGGAGATTTCAGTAGATGCTGAGGGAGTTCTGCATTTTACGGCAAACGAGAGTGGTGCGGCGCATTGGATCGTTGTCAATGGAGAATATAAAATCGAAGTTCATGACGGGGATAATATTGCTGGGCTTTTGGCGGTATCAGAAAATACGCTTCAGCTTGTCAGCGTATGCAGCGGAAAAGCGAATGGAGTATCGGAACCGATTACGGTAAGTAAAACAGCGGTGCCGTCGACGCCCGTGCTGAGCGGAACCGTGATAACGTTTACGGAAGAAGCGGGCAATACCTATCATTTATATGTGAACGAAGAATATAAAGCAGAGGTGAAAAGCGGGGACGATGTGGCGCAATATCTTATATCCGGTGTCAATCGCATTGCATTGCGTGCGATCGGAGGAGCGGGGAGCGTACAGAGTGAGCTGAGCCAAAGCGTAGTATACGTAAACGGCGTGGAAGTGACGGATTTTGCTGTGACTGCAGACGGAAAATTGTCCTTTACCGATATAGCGGAACTGATGCCTGAGGCAGGTATCACGTATGATCTTCTGAAAGCGGACGGGGCGGTTCTGAAAGCAAACGTTGCAAATGCGGAAGATATTTCGGCCATTTTGGACGGACTGGAAGGGGAGGAGACAATACGTCTTCGCATCAATATTCCGGATCAAGCGGCTGCCGAGAGCAACGCTTATACGATTAGCAAACTCGGAGATGTTGCCAATCTGAAATTTAATGGGGTGAATGTAACATTTGACGAGGTAGACGGAGCGACAGCCTATGAACTGTATCTGGACGATACTTTGCAGGGTACGATTGTGAGCGGCGAATCGTTTACGGCTTCGATGGTTGCAAAGGCGGAGAACACAGTAGAAGTGGCGATCCGTGCAATCGGCGGCGTGGCAGACGGAAAACTGTATTGGCGCGGAAGCATGGATACGGCGGCGCGTGCAACGTATACGCACAGAGGTTATATTTCAGAATTTTTTGAAGCAACTTCGGCGGAATATCAGAATGCGTTTACCATCAATGCTTCTTTGAACGGGACGGGCGCTGCGTTTACGGGAGTCAACGGGGACGTTTTATTCAAAACAAAGACGTTTGATTTTGCGAATTGGGATAATACGCGGCCTATGATCACGCTGCATCCTACTGCGGTAAACGGAGAATACAATGTATCCGCGATGAGTATAAACATTGTCGATGTGTCGGATTCTTCCAATTATATTGAATGGAAATTGTATCGAGCAGGTACAAATTTAAGGGCGTTTGCAAAGTATTATTCTGCTTCGAACCCGGAAGGAATGGATGTCCTTCAAGATAGTGACGCCAATTGGCGTGGTTACAGTTTGTTTGATTATATAGCTGGAGGATCGCAAGGAGCAGATAAATTTATGTCTTTGTGGTATGATCCGGCAACGAAGAGCTTAAATGACGGATCCATTGATTTTGGCGGAACGGTGAACTTTGAAGGGTTTGAATCGGGGGCATATATTGAAGTCAGGATCGAAACGTATGAAGGAAAACAAGGTGCCGTAACGGTAACAAGTCTTTTCGGCGAGAGCACCGCATATACAGTGTTGGCACCGTATCTTGCAAACGATTTATTTGCGGCAAATGATTCGGGAGTGACGGTCATTTCTGAGGGAAGTTCATACACGAAATTTACGGATAACGGAACAGGTACATTGATCCAGACCAGCGGCGCATCCAGCGTACAAATAAAAGAAGTTTATGATATAAAGAACGCGGTAGCGTCAACGCCTGTGATCGAAATGCAGTTTGTGTCGGTCGGGGATGTGTACGGTTTATCTTCCTTTACGGTTGTTCTGACGGATAAAGACAATGCGGAAAATCAGATTCGGATGACGCTCAGCGTTTCCGGGGCGACGGATATGCGTTTGGATTTTTCATACGGTGCACATTCTGATTGGAAAGATGCGAATTGGGCTGGTTACAGTCTTAAAGCGATGGGGGGGGAGGAGGTTATGAAGCCAACGCTCGGTATAAGGTTTGTATGGATTGGTCTGCGGCTACCATTTCGGATGGGACTGCAGATCGGAGCATGACGCTTCAAGATCTTACCGGATTTGAAAACGGCGCGATCGTCTCATTGGAATTTGGTTGTGCAGGAGCCATCGTTGTAACGCAGCTTTTCGGAGAAACGGTAGGTTTGTAAAAAGCCGATGCGTCGCGCAAAAAAAATTGTGCGACGCATCAACAAAAAAATCATGAAGCCATAAAATTTTTTAAGGTTTTTGTAAACAGACAAATTATTACAAAGAAAGGAACAATTCTATGAAAAAGCTGATATTGATATGCAATGCGCATATAGATCCTGTATGGCAATGGAATTGGCAAGAAGGGGTGGGTATTACGCTATCCACCTTTTCTTCTGCAGCCAAATTATGCGAGGAATATGACGCATTGATTTTTAATCATCGGACGGATATTGCACAAAAATGGGAACGGTGAAGGATAAAATCATTTCTTATTTATCCGATTATGAGGAAAAGACGTGCATGCCGATGCTGTGGGGAGTGGGAAACCATGGCGGAGGTCCTTCGCGTCGGGATTTGGATGACATTGCAAAATTAAAGGAAGAGCTTTCAGAAAAAACGGAAATCGTACAGGGCACTCCTGATGATTACTTTGATATTATGGAAGCGGAAAGGAAGAAATTGCCTGTTCTTTCGGCGGATCTGAATTACCAGTTAGAGGGCTGCCTGACAAGTCAGATCCGTTTAAAACAACAGCACCGCCGTTTAGAGAATCTTTTGTGGTATGCTGAAAAAATCGGATGCCATGCTTATGTGAACGGCGGAAAATATAATGAACAGTTGCTGGCAGACGCTGAAAGAGATTTATTGATGAGTCAGTTTCACGATATTCTGCCCGGAAGCGCCGTGAAAGCAGGGGAAGAATATGGCATACAGCTATTAAAACGTGGGGCGGAAAATTGTGAGCGAGCGATTTTTGCATCGTTTGTAACGCTGGCAGAAGGGCAAAAAAAGGCAGAAGACGGTGAATATCCTATATTGGTATACAATCCGCATCCGTATGATGTAGAGGCGGAAGTGGAATGCGAATTAATGCTGAGTGAGCAGAATTTTGATCGTCAAGTAATGACGCCGACTCTTTTGCAGAACGGTAAAGAAATTGCTTGCCAATTGGAACATGCGGAGCCTTTGGCGCCGTTTGACTGGCGTAAGAAAATTGTATTTCGAGCCAATCTTGCCGGAAATGCTATAACACGGTTTCATTGTAGTTTTGAAAAGAAAGAACCGCATGGTCCTTTTGCACAAAAATTTTTGTTTGACAATGGAAGGCTGCGCGTGCAAATCGGAGAAAAAAGCGGTTTGATCGAAAGCATGGTTGTGGACGGAAAGCCTGTTCTGAAAGAGGGAAGCAGTGCTTTGGAAGTCACCGATTATACATATGATACTTGGGGATTTTATTACAATGATTACAAAAATGTAATCGGGCGGTTTACGTTGCTTGATCCTGAGCGGGCAGCCGATCTTTGTCATCTTGAAAAACTCGATTCGTCTGTGCGTATCATCGAGGATGGGGCAATCCGTACAATTGTGGAAGCAATATTCGGGTACGGAAAAAGTTATGCGATTGTGCGTTATTCGATTCCGAAAAAAGGTACGGATGTAGGAATATCAATGCGTCTTTTTAATTTGGAAGCGGATAAAATTGTACGGCTGTCTTTTTCACCGGCATTTGAAGTGGAGGATTTCTGCGGAAAAACGGCGTACGGGCTTAACCGCGGTTTGAAACGTAATGGCGAAGAAGTTGCAGCACAGGAATATGTGGCAGTCACAGGCGGCAAAAATGTTTTTTGTGCGATCAACAATGGGAATTCCGGTTTCAGCGTAAAAGATAATCAATTGAAGGTAACCCTTTTGCAAAGCACGGCATATTGCGCCGCGCCGCCGGACAAGGATGTAATGCAGCAGGCAGGGGACAACAGTTATGTACCGGATGTTCTGCCGCAGGATCGTTTTACATTGCGTATCGACATGGGGTTGCGTGAATATGAATTTATGATTTTTGGAGGGGAAAATAATCTGGACGAAGCGGAAAGAAAAAGCCTTTTGTTTGGACAAAAGCCGTATGCGATCAATTATTTCCCTTCGGGAGCCAAGCGGTCTATTCAGCATTTTATGTTGTGCAACAATCCTTATATACAGGTGACATGCAGTAAAAAATATGGCGACGGGTTTATAGTTCGTTTCTTTAATAATGCCGCGACAAGGCAGACAGGGCAAGTCGTCAGTGAAGCTTTGGGGGCAGAGGCAGAAATTTCGCTTTTTCCTTGTGAATATCGTTCCTATTATCTTACCAAGAAAGGATTTTGCGAAATGGAAGGGGACGTTTGGGTGGAAAAGAATTGAAAGTATCCGAAAAATTCGGCATAAGGAGCAAGAAAGAGAAAAGAATAAAAAAAGACTTGTCATTGATCCCGACCTGTGCTATAATTCTTTGCAGAGGGAAAAAATTGCAGCTTTGATTTCGTAGTTTTTGATAAAGATGAGAAAACTTTTCAAAGCAAGGTAAGGCAGAAAAGGAAATGGAGAACGGGACGTACGAATCGCAAGCCGATATACATCGGTATATTTTATTTGAAAAATCGGTCAACAATCATACAGCGGCGCATTTTCATAACAGCTGTGAAGTGGTGATCGTGCTGGAAGGGAAAATTGCAGTACGGGGAAACGGAACGGAAAAAGTGCTTTCGAGGGGAGATATATTTTTTGCGGAACGCTATGTAACGCATATATATAAAAGCCTCGATGAAACGCGTGCGTTTATATGGGTGTTGTCCGATTTCTATTTAAGCGGTTTTCGTTCTCTGTATAAGGGAGTATTTCCCATGTTTATGTACGCAGGCGAAGACGGAAATGAATCATTGCTTGCATTTTTAGAGCGCACTTACGCGGAATGGGGACACTATAATCTTTTGATGCGGCGATCTGCAGTGGAGTGGATGATCGGTTATTTGGCGGCGCGTTATCCTCCGGTGGAAAAGCCGAAAAAGGGAGACGGGTTTCTGATCACAGATATTCTTCGGTACATTGATGAAAATTTTTCTCAGGATCTGAGTGTGGAGGGCGTTGCGAAAACATTTGGATATACGCCGAATTATTTTTCATATTTGTTTCATCGGTATACGGATATGCATTTTCGTGCATATTTGAACCGCATTCGGCTGCGGGAAACGGACAAGCGGATGAAGGTTTCGGGGATCGGGGTGGTCGCAGCTGCCCAGCAGTGCGGATTCAGCAGTATGAACACGTATTATCGCGCTTTAATGCAAAGCAAAAAAGAAGATACAAAGATATAATTTCTATAAAGTAAAATCGTAGATTTTGACAATAAATTCGATTTTGGCGGTATTGTAAAACGGAAGGATTTGTTTTATAATAAATGAAAAAAGAATGAATTTGTTTTTCGGGAGGTATCGGATGAAAATCGGAGCGATCATTGAAAGTTTTCAAAAGCCGTTTGCCGAATCGGTGAAGCTGGCGGCGAAGCTCGGTGCGAACGGAGTACAGATGTATGCGAACACGGATACGGTCAACGTCAATATGACGAAGGCGCAGATAAACGAAGTGAAATCGATTTTAAGCGGAGAAGGGTTGGAAGTTTCCGCTCTTTGCGGCGATTTCGGGTGTGATATGTATTATCGTCGCGACCGTGAGTCGATTGATCGGGAAAAGCGTGTAATGGAACTTGCAAAAGAACTCGGTACGAACATTGTTACGACGCATATCGGCGTGGTTCCGGAAGAGAAAGGCTGTGCGCAATATGCAAGCATGCAGGAAGTTTGCAGAGAACTTGCGGAGTTTGCGGATTCAATGGACGGGCATTTTGCAGTGGAAACGGGGCCGGAAAAAGCAGAGCTTCTCAAAGGATTTTTGGATGAGCTTGGAAGCCGCGGTGTTGCGGTCAATCTGGATCCTGCCAATTTAGTCATGTGTGCAGGGGATAATCCGGCAACAGCGGTACAGATATTAAAAGATTATATCGTACATACGCATGCAAAGGACGGATTGCAGTTACGTAAGACGGATACGCGTCGGTT
>CASEFE010000045.1 GCA_949287105.1 uncultured Bacillota bacterium | reverse complement strand
TTTTTGTGATTCCTTACTGTGAATAAAAAATCAAATCATATTTAGTTTATGCCGAGGTGTTCAACTGAGGTATAAATCTTGCAGCCACTTTGGAATTAATTCGAACTTCTTCGTAATTCGTAAGACGTTCGAATTATTTTTTTATTGATGATTTAAAAATTTTGATTTTACATAAGCTAAGTAATTTGATATAATTCAGACAATAAATAATTGGAGGTCATTATTTTGAAAAAATATTGAGCCTGCCTTGTGCTATACGCGTATGATTATATTGAATGTATTTTCCGACTCCTACAAAAGGGCTTATCAATTATTTTATATTGTTAAGAGAGTACTCCGCATACCTGATAAATTCAGTAAAATTTACGGTTAAAAAAGATTATAGCAGCTACGATATAAAAATTTTGCGATATTATTTGCGGAGAAATAATATTGACAAAATTAAAAAAGGCAGGTGAGAAGCGTTATGCTTCTCACCTGCCTTGCCGTTTTATGGGTTTCTTGTATGTTCTGCATAGGCGTTTTAAGAGTTGTTATCAAAAATGATAGCAATCCTTATTTTTATTATTTTGTTAAACTAAATTAAAAGTAATTTAAATACATAGAAAAGGGGAAGCTTGATACCTGTTTTGAACATAATCGGGTGTTTTGAAAGGTGCTCAATAGTTATAATAAAACTTTCTGTCTATGATAGAGGATATTAAGCCGAATAATCTGTATATCATCTTCAAATATACGATTTTTAATGAAAAATGAGATGTAAAAGGAGTTATGACAGTTAAACAAAATTGAGTAAAAACTAGTTTATTTCGATGTTAAATGTTTTTTGAAATGCTTGGGGAGAATGACCTGTTGCTTTTTGTATATCAAAATTGCATAAGCTTGCAAGTATTGCGAAACTTCCGTACCCAGGAGTTAGAGGCTAGCAATTAAATAGCAAGCGGAGCCAAACAGCTCCGCTTTATTTTTTAATGAAAATATGCAAGAAAACATAGAAGAATTGGTTATTTTTACCGAAATATTGCTTTTAGAATGAAAGTTTGATATAATAAATTAAAAATACTTAATTTCAGGGACAATGTTGAATAGTAAAAAATATCTTTTTAGAAGAATACAAAAAATTCTTTACTAAATAATTTTGTAGGAGGGAGAACAACTACAATGTTAGAAGAAGGTATGCAAGCACCTGCATTTACACTTGTGGATAAAGATGGAAAATTGGTTTCCATTTCTGATTTTTTGGGCAAAAAGGTGGTTTTATATTTTTATCCTAAGGATAATACGCCGGGATGTACGCGTCAGGCGTGTGCTTTTGCCTCTGCGTACAGCGAATTTGAAAGAAAAAACGCCGTCGTTATCGGAATCAGTAAAGACAGCGTTTCTTCGCATGAGAAATTTGCGGAAAAATATAATTTACCCTTTATTTTGCTTTCTGATCCTGAATTGCAAGCGATTCATGCATACGGCGTATGGCAAGAGAAAAAATTATATGGAAAGACAAGTATGGGCGTCGTCCGCACGACTTTCCTCATAAATGAACAGGGAAACATCATAAAAATTATGTCCAAAGTTAAGCCGGATACGAATGCTGCAGATGTATTAGATATACTCTAATTTGACTTATTAAAAAAGAAGGCGTTGTAAAATGATACCTTTTATCATCATTGGAATTATATTTGTAATCGGGTTGGTTGTTTTAGTCGCTTATTTACAAGTTCCATCTGTTCGAGGGAAACGGGGGGAAAACCTTGTACGAAGGGTTCTTGGTAAAACACAAGAAGGTTTACGATATGTATTTAATGACTATAAAATCGTAGATGCAGGTATGTCTTGTCAGATCGATCACATTTTAATAAACCAGAACGGTGTATTTGTCATTGAAACGAAAAACTATTCCGGGGACATATATGGCACGGACGAGCAGCGGGAATGGACGCAGGTCCTTGCCTACGGTAAGGTAAAAAATAAAATTTATAACCCTGTAAAACAAAATAATACACATTTATATCGTGTAAGAAAAATTCTCCCCAAAGAGATCCCTCTTGTTTCTATTGTCGTATTTGTTCAGAACAATACGCAACATATCATTTCAAAAGTTGCTATTCCTCTATACAGCCTTAGCGATAAGATTGAAACAAATAACAAAATTACATTATCTTCTCAACAAATACAAGAAACCGCAAAACTTTTACAGGATGCGCAAGCTGCTGAAATGACCAATGCGGAACATGTTGAAAACATTTGTTTGATGCGTAATAAAATTGCCCATAATATTTGTCCTCGGTGTGGCGGGAACCTCGTTCTCCGCCAAGGTAAATATGGACAATTTTACGGTTGCGAAAATTACCCCAAATGTAAATTTTTAAAAAAATAAATTAGATTGGATAGCAAAGTTGCCGAAGTATTGAGGGTATCAAAGTAAAATCAGAAGTCATTAAAATAGGGGTGGATAATGTTCGCGACAATGGCGGAAGTCTTGTGGCTTTTTTTATTTCAGGTTTCTCATCTTCTATGATTATTATAATATTACAAAATAATAAGAAGAAACAAATTATAGTTTGGGGCAAAGTTTTGCAACCTTTTTTGTTGGTACCTCTTCGTTGGTTGCGGGTAAAATTATAAGGGGCCATAAAAATTTCAGGCCTAAATAAAGGGAGAGGAAGCTTTCAGCAGGTATCTAAACAAATTCGTACAAAGTTTATAAATGCGAAAAGTAAGAAAGATGCGATATATCATATTTCTAGTAAAACTTTTGCAAAAATGTTTACGTTAGAATTATACGTATCATCTTTGGGAAGTTTATCGGATGGAATTTATTCTGCTTTTGATTAAAAAGATAAATTTGCACAGATTTGGAGATAAATATGAAAAATAAAATATATTTTAGGTTGAATATATTTTGGCAATTATTAGCGTTATTTTTTTAGGTAGTGCAGGTTATATGCTATATATAATTATTTGAGCATTTTCGTTAAAAAATTATAATCTATTTTGGCTGATTTTTAGTTTTATAGTATTAATATATGTATTCATTCATATTGAACATAATTGTATAATTTTTAAAGAGAAGTACATATATGTTCCTGGTGATTGGTTGTATACAAATCAGAAAAAAATACAGTATAAAACTATTATTAAATATGAAGAAATAGAATCCGTAAATATTGTTATTAAACAAGAGGATTCATTGGGTCATGCAGTTGCGTTAATATTGCCGATTTCATTTCTTGAGTTTAACTGTAAAAAAGGTGGTGTTAAAAGAATATTTATTACATATTTTACAAAAAAACAAAGAGCAAAAATACTAAAAGAAATAAAAGAACGAATGAACGAAGTAAGTAATTTAAGGACTTAGAAATTTTGGTCAATAAGGAAACAAATGAAGTATAGAAACTTTTGTTCTAACTTTCTGAAATGAAGTTTGTAACTTTTTTATTATATAAAAGGAGTGGGGATAGTAAAATAGGCGCAATCAGCAGAGTTTGGGGCGTACTATCTGCAAACGCGGTATTACGACCCTACGATTTGCCGTTTCATCAATGCAGACGACTATGAACTGATAGCAACGCTTGCATCTAGCAAAGAGCTTAATATGTATGCCTATTGCCGAAATAATCCTATTATGTATACGGATTCGACAGGTGAAGGATGGATACTTGCTTTCGTTATAATAGGTATAGGAGCATTGGTAGGCGGAACAATAAATGGTATAAAATCCTACAATGAAGGAAATCGTGGAGGGGAGCTTGCTTTAGATGTTGTAATTGGCGCAGGTGCAGGTGCTGCGGTTACTGGTGGTTTTTTGATGCTTGGCGGTGCAGGATTTATTGCTGTTCAATCCATTAGAGGAGCGATAGATGTATCGGCAGGATTGGCACAAACGACGGCTTTGGGAATGGCAGCATTCAATTTGGGAGGATTCATAATGACGGCATTGCAGAGGATAAAAATTCCTGAGTTTGTAGAATTCCCAACGCGACCACAAGCGCCGTCATATTATACACCTGTTACAGGTTATTGATAGGAGGTGGAGAAAAATATGATCGAATTTAGTGGGGATCGTGATTATTCAGGTAGAAGCTACCTATTAAAAAGGATGCTAATAACAACCTTAGAAGGCGCAATAGTTATATTTCTATTGTTAGGGGTACCTAGTTTATTAGCTTGGATTTATTTTGAAATTTGGTTTTTTTTCGTGATGAGCTTATTCGTGATAATAATTATGTTTGTATTAACAAGAGAAAGCTTAAAAGATGCTTGTCCAACACGAATAGTGATAGATATAAACGCAAATGAAATTTATGGCGAATATCGCAAAGGAGCGGCAACCAGGTCGTTTGATGATATCAAAACAGTAATAGATATGGGAACTTTTTACCATATACTTTTCTATTTTCCTAATCAATGGGCAAATTGTATTTGTCAAAAAGATTTGATCATAGATGGTACGATAGAAGAATTTGAAAAGCTTTTTGAAGATAAAATTGTGCGTAAATACAAAACAAAGAACCAGTGAATAGGGGTGTTGTTGTACTCAAAGGAAGTCATAGAAATACTTTAAAATGTATCACAACGAGAATTCTTTGTCTGCTTGGTATTGATATGAGAAAGAACAAGATAAAGTTGCGTGTTCAACCAATATATAGTAATGTTATATATTATGTTTTTGGACTGATTTCTCTTGTTTTCATCTTTATGCCTACATTTTTGTCTTGGAAATCGAGCAATTTGATGATTGAAATTATATGTTGCTTAGTTTTGACGCTGTTTTTTGTGTATGGTTTTGTAAAAGGTACTTTGCGTATACAATTTGCATAAATTGATAAGGATTGTTTTTAATAAAGAATTTTAGTGGCGATTTAAGCTAATTTTACCTTTACACCGGTGATTGATATTTATTTATAAATATATTTTTGAAAAAATAAAAACGTCTCGGCAGAAACATCACTTTTTTAGCGGTTTTGTCTGTCGGGACGTTGTGTTTTAAATTTTTATAATACGATCTTAGAAAGAAGAATAACAGGCATTCGTTTGATATCAATTATTTTCTTTTTCTATCAGTATCACGATAGCTGTGCGCGGTTCATTCGTTTGTACTTCGAATCCCTCTTTCATAAGCTGTCTACCGTTAGCACTTCCTGAATTTATAGAGTCTAAATCTGTTAATCTATAAATAATTTTTTCATCTAATCCTTGCAATTTTACAGAAAAATCAGACTGAGTGCAGTTTTCTGGGCGAAATAACTGTAAAAATCCTTTTTCTTTTTTTTGATCAAAGAATTCCCAACCACGCCATTCAGTGTTTCCCGCATTAAAGCCTGTTAAAGGATAATAATCTGCATAAAAGAATTCTTTTATTTTATCAAATTCGTTGAATGCTTTTTTTAAGGACTCCCAGTTAAACTCATTTTTACTTATATCGAATGACGAGGCGTACCAGGGGCAATATGATGATCGTAATGCATAATCAGAAGTATCAAGAGTGGCGCAGGTTGTCATCGTTCCAAAATATGGCAGCCATTGAAACAGAGCAAGATGCATAGCTTGTTTCATATTAAAATCAGAGTAATTATAATCCGTTTTATGAAGAGGAAGAGCGCGCCGCATTGTTTCAAGATCGTTTCTGTTTCCACCTGAAGCGCAGGAATCTATCACCATATCCGGAAATCGGTCGATTAATCTGTCCCAATAGGAAAGATACCCTTGAACATATAAGTTCTCAGTCATACCCTCTCTATCTGGTGTATCATTAGTAAGCCAAAGCGATAAAGGTGAAGCGATACCGTAATCTTGTCTGTAAAGTGAAATTCCTCCTTTTTCAATGATTGAGCAAACTCTGTCAAATAACCAATTGACAAATTCTGGATTTCCCATATTTGCCAATCTCCAAGTTCCGTTTTCTCCCAATATCCATTCAGGCTTAATTCCGTCCTCATCTAATAATTCATTGGGCAGGCGTACTACTTCCGGCTCAAACCATAGCAAAGTTTTTATGTTGTGTTGCTCGGCAAATTCAGAAATATCGGCAAATTCTGAAGGAAACCTTTTGGTATCTACTTTCAGGTTTCCCGTGTCGATCCAAGTAGTCAGCGATTCGGATCCTGTTTTAAAGTACCATCCCGCATCCATCCACCAGTAATCAAGTTTAATACCGTGATCAAGGTAGCTTTTCATAAAATTTATTTGATTTGCGTCGGTTGCTGTTACCATTTCGGCTGTAAATTGTCCGGTATATGCCGCTGTTTGTGGTTTAAATAATTGTTTGTTGATAAGACGCATATTGCAATCTACAAACCAGTTTCGCCACAAATTTAAGGCTTTATTGTCATCTCGGTTTTCATAAAAAAGAAAAGCCATAAGAGGGGTTCTGACTGTTTCTCCCGGTTCAAGACAGGCATTGAAATATTGTTGGCCTGCCTTAAAGTGAACACACTCATTTTTATATTCAAAATTACAAGACCATGAACCAGGCCAGCCAATAGCTATAAAGGCACCGCCGTCTCCATATTGAAGATTAAAGTACGGAAAAGAATATTCAGAAGAACGCCCCGTTTTATTAGCAATGGCTATTTGCGGTTGCTTTTTCATGTCAATTTCATATGGGGAGTAGTAACAAATTTTTGTACCGTCTTTACCATCTCCGCAAATCCCTTTTAAAATCGGATCTTTGCCGCAGAACATACAATTGGCGGCATTCAGATTATATATATTTTCTGTTTTTGTTTTGCTAATGTTTGTAAAATAAATTGTCCATTCATAAGCGCAATGCTTGGGATAAACGGCGAGTTGTAGTTTCACTTGCAGTGTATTCTTCAATTGCAATATTATTACAGTCGAAGTTTTTTTCGCCGTTTTATGAGTTATTCTTGATTTTTCAATAAAATCACTGCCAAAACCATGGTAGTGTTGATGCCCAAATGTAAAGGAAACCGGTAATAGAGCTAAATTTTTTAAGTAATCGTGATAAGTGTTCAGAACCCTTTTTTGTAAGGTAATCATTTTTCCTCCATTATTTGTGCTTTCAAATTTTTGCGATCAGATAAACATGGCTAAGTAGCTAAAGCTTATTCGGTAATAATGCAAGCACATCCAATTATTTTAACTCTGCCATCAGTATAATTCTAAAAATCTTCTATGTCAACACTGCTTTAAGATAATAGTATTTAATTTTTACATCGATTGCGAAATATACAATACTATATTGATTTACAAACCTTAGAGGCTGAACAAACTTGTCTCATTAAAATAACTATTTGTCGGAACAAGAAAAATTGTCTAAAAAAACAATTCTTAAAATTTCGCTAAAAAGGGCCTGGCGTTTAATAATGCCAGGCCTAAAAGTGCTGTAAAGTTTTTAAAAAATAATTGTAAAGATAGCATTTTCAATTTGACACATCATTGATGTCTATAAACTGTTTTTGTTTTATATCGGCTGTTTTATTCGTGTTTTCATAATCTCGATATACAATAAATGAATCATTCAGGTTCAACTTACGATATTTACAAGGAGTATCTCCGTAAAAATTCTTAAAAGCAATCTGGAAAGTGCGGCAATTGCCATAGCCTACTTTCATAGCGATCGATGCTATGGTCATGTTGGTGTTAAGAAGTAAGTCGCGTGCGGCAAGTAACCGTTGGTTAGTTAAAACAGAGAGTACTGTTTTATTATAAGCTTGTTTAAACAGTTTTTGCAAATAAACAGCAGATATCTTTACATAATTTGCAATGTCCAAAATATTTATGTCCCTAGCGTAATTTTCGGAAATAAACATAAGAGCAACGGTAAGATATTTGTTGCTAGGAACCTTATCTACCAAGAGTCGATTACACTGACATATTTTAATAAGAAGTCTGCGCAACAACGTGTCATATTCTACTTCATAAAAAGGGGATTGAATACCGTGTTGATGATCATAAACAAGGGAAAGTAATTCATTGAGAAGATAAGCAATATTTTGGGTATCGTTAAAAACAAGGCAACTATCATTGTTTTCCAGAAGTTTGCGTGCGGAGGGTACGTTTTGGACAAACTCATTTTTTTGCAACCAAGAAGTAATCGGCAGTTCTTTATTCCTGTGAGCAAGTTCAATGACAATCATTTTGCCCTGATATTTCATGCGGTGATTTACATTAGGGCGAACAATGGCAAACTGATTTGATTTTATAAGAATATGAGTCTCTTTCCCTTCCTGGTCTTTGACATAAATTGTTGCAAGCCCTTTAAGCGAATAGACGATCTCCATGGGATGGTGAGAATGATAAGTACAATCAAAATCGTTATATGTATTTTTAATTAGTGTATACGGTATTATTGTTTCACTTATATTTTCCATGAATTTATTGTAGCATTTTTTTAGTAATGTGTCAATATTTGTTTTGTTTATTTCGCAATTCACGTAAAAATAATATACTTTAATTTTTTGCAGTATTGACAAAGGGAGAATTGAGATTTATACTAAAATTAAAAAACTGAGGGGGAGAAATGTATATGACAGAACTAGCAATTGTGCCTGAAGTGGCACAATCGAAGACCATCAAGAGAAAAAATACGATAAAAAAGTATTTATATATTTACTGTATGCTGGCAGTTCCCATAGTTCATTTTTTGGTTTTTTACGTATACGTGAATTTTGATTCATTTATGTTAGCATTTATAGATCAACATACAGGATTGTGGTCGTTCGATAATTTTCAACTGGTTTTTAACGACATAGGGATGGGGGCTGCATCCGGTCTTTTAAGTAACATAAAAAATACAATTCTTTATTTTTTGCAAGGTCTTTTATCGAATATTCTGAGTTTTGTTTTTGCATATTTCATCTATAAAAAAGTATTGCTGCATAAAATTTTCAGGTTTGTGTTCGTTATTCCGATGATTGTTTCCAGTGTGGTATTGGTAGCAATATACAGCAATATTTTATCGACGGGCGGTCCTGTGGCGGTCATTTACAGTTTTTTTACAGGGAAAGATGCTCCGGCTTTTCTTTATGATGAGCGTTACGCGACCGGATGCATTTTGTTTTTCTCTCTATGGACGGGCTTGGGGATGAATATAATCCTTTTTTCGGGAGCGATGAACCGTATTCCGCAATCGGTCATCGAATATGCCAAACTGGATGGCGTCGGAGAAATGAAAGAGATGGTATTTATCGTAATGCCGATAATCGCACCGACGTTTGGGACGATAATGCTTCTTTCTTGTATCAGCGTGTTTGGGGCATCCGGTCCGATTCTTCTTTTCACAGACGGTATGTATGGTACGAGTACCATTTCATATTGGATGTATGCAAATGTGGTGCTGCAAAGTCAATATAATTATGCGGCGGCTTTTGGGTTGATTCTGACGTTGGCGTCTTTACCGATTTTTTTCCTTATGAGATTTCTTGTTAAGAAATTACCCGACGATATTGAATTCTGAATAAACAATTTTTTTCAAAAAAAACGAAGTTTCATAAGTGAGGAATCAGGAGGCTGTATGATAAACAATCAAACGATTAAAAGGTTTACAAAATTGCTAAAAAGGACATCGGTTGCCCGTATCATAGCGTTTTTATTTTTCAGCTTTTACGCATTCACCATGATTTATGCATTGGCTTGGGCATTCGGTGCTTCATTAAAAGATCCTGTAGAATATTTTTTAAGCAAGAGAAAAATTTTGCCTCAGAAGTGGCTTTTCGAAAATTACAAAGAGGCATTTTCGTTGTTGCGGGTTGGAGACAGCAATATTTTTTCTATGATTTTTAACTCGCTTTGGCTTACTTTCGGTCAGGCGACGATTTCCATGATTACTTGTAGCACTACGGCTTTTATTATCGCAAAGTATGAATTTAAAGGAAGAAAACTGCTGTATGTTATTAGTATTACATCTATGATGATTCCTCTTTATGGATCATTTGCTTCAGGTTTTCGCCTGTATATGAATATCGGTTTTTACGATTCACCTTTGATTCTTCTTGCATCTGCGTCAGGGGTGGGAAGTATGTTTCTGATTATGCACTCATTTTATAAAGGTGTTTCCTGGGAATATGCAGAGGCGGCAAAAATTGACGGTGCCAATGAATTTTATATTTATGTAAAAATCATGTTGCCGATTGCATTTCCTGCCATTTCGGCTATTTACATGGTAATGTTGATTGGTGGATGGAACGATTATACGACGTCTATTTACTATTTACCGAGTTATCCGACTCTTGCGTCCGGTCTGCATACATATAAAACCATTTCTTCTTTCAATATGAATTTTCCCGTTTACTTTGCAGGAATTATAATGTCGTGCATTCCTACGTTTATTCTGTTCATATCCTTTCAGGAAAAGATCATGAACAGCATTACGATCGGAGGATTGAAAGGATAAGCGGTCTGTTGACACGGAACGAAGCAATAAATCTGTTAAGAAATTTAATTAAAAAATAGAATAAAAACAATAAAGATAAGGAGAAAGTTATGTTAAAAAAGTTATTTGCAGTTTTGGTTGTTCTGATAATGTCGGTTGCATCTTTGTCGGCATGTACAACCGGCGATCCGAACAGCCCTTATGACAATAATGTGGCAGACAGTGAAAAAACCTTGGATATCATGGCCGTGAATAAAGGGTACGGGCTCAAATGGTTGGATGCATTGGTAAAGGAGTATAAATCCGAGCATCCCGACGTTACTGTTTCATTAAAAACGGAAATCGACGATTCGAATATTTCAGCAATGCTTGAAATGGGAATAGAACATTCGCGTTTTGATTTATATTTTGCCGGTATGCCGTTCAAAGAATTGGTGGATCAGGCGTTGACGAATGACCCGAAGAATGTGCTTGCTTCTTTGAACGATGTTTACGAGTCAAAACCGGACGGCAAGGAGAAAATCAGTGAAACATTGGACGAATCGGTATTGTCTTTTTATAAGCTGAAAGCTATGGATAACACCGATGCATATTACGCATTTCCTTGGACACAGTCTGTCAGCGGTCTTCTCGTAAACAATGCTGCGGTCGTAAAAGTGCTTGGAGAAGATTGGCATACAAATTATAAAATCCGCACTACGGAAGAACTTGTAGAGGTTGCGGAGGCACTGAAAGGTAAATTGCCCGCGTTTATGTATTGCGCCGATACTCACTTTTATCATTTTCTTTATGAAACTTGGTGGGCGCAATATGAAGGTCTTTCCAAAGTAGCCGACTTTTACAGCGGTCTGGCAGACGATCCTCTGGGCGGGAAAAAGTTGAGCCCTGCTATCTTCTTGCAGGAGGGGCGTTTGAAGGCGATGGAGGCGTTGGAATCGATCATGGCGCCGGGAAAAGGATATTGCTATTCCAACAGCTATTCCATTTCCTGGAATGAGGCACAAACTCGCTTTATGATCGGGGAAGCGGGATTCTTCCCTAACGGAGACTGGCATGTCCTTGAAATGGAAAAGAGTTTTCCCAACAGCGACATTCGCTTTATCAAGACGCCCGTGGTGTCCAGTTTAGGCACGAAACTGGGGATCAGTGAAAAAGATCTTTGCGCTGTCATCGATTATGTCGATGCCGTAAACGACGGAGCAGAACCGGCAAAGCCCGCGATCACGATTTCTCCCGTGAACGGAAATACTTTGACCGTCGATGCAGTGATTGCCGAAGTGCGTTCGGCGCGAAATCTTACCTTTTCTTACATAAATTTCAACAACGCATACGTAGCGAATTACGGAAAGGGACGTGAGCTTGCGAAAGATTTCCTGAAATTCATGGCATCGGAAAAGGGACAGAAGATCTATGCGACAGCTATGAACGGGCCGACCTTGCCGTTCGGGTATGATGTCAGCAAGGACAGCGAGATATGGAATAATTTTTCGGGGTTTGCAAAATCCAGGTGGGATGCCGCCAAAAGCGCAGAGTATTATTTCCGCCGCACCGATCTGCCGTTGGGGGCGGTCGGGTTGATACCATTCAGGGCTTCGGAATCCGCTCCGTTGGAAGCGCAGATGAACAGGACAAACGATACAAAGACCGCTGCCGATATCGCCAATTTGGATTACCAATATTACAGTAAGGGTACGGCCTGGAATGATCTGCTGAAAAGAGCAGGTATTATCAACTGATAAGGAGGATCCGATGAATAAAGGGTTGAAAAAATTGGTAGCGGGAGTAATGACCGTTGCTTCCCTGGCGATAAGTGTTTGGGGCAGTGGAGCTTCTGTAAAGACGATTGCGGAAGGCAACGATCTTATCGTGAAAAGTGCGGTAAATACCGTCAAAATAATGCAGGAAGAAGATATTTCTTCTCTGCCGGAAGCCTCCGTTCATATTGAGGCGGCAAAAGGCGAAACGGACGGAGCGCAGATCGTATTTCGTTCGGATGCTGATATCTTAGCATATGAGATCACGGTATCCGATCTGACGGCACCGAACAAAAAAACGATTCCTGCAACGGCGGTTGTGCCTTACGTACAGTTATACACGAAGGTGTCGTCCAAAACAAGCACGACCTTTCCCAACGGATATTATCCCGACGCGCTCGTTCCGTTTTCTTTTATCAAGGCAGCAAAAGAGAATTTCGTTAAAGCCGGAAATAACCAGGGGATCTGGTTTGACTTAAAAGTGCCTTCCGACGCCGATGCCGGAGTGTTTACGGGTACCGTCACGTTGTTGGTCGACGGGCAAACCATTACGGTACCTATGACTGTGAAGGTTTATGATTTTAATATGCCGTCTGTTCCGGCCGTGCGCACTACGTATATGATTTGGCAGAATTGGCTGGTCGATGGCGAGTTGGATAATTCCATTGATAAATATAAAGATTATTACGACACTTTGTTAGAATACAATGCAACCGGTTATTATTTCCCGGCGGAAATTCACGATATTGACGGGTTTATTGCCTGCCTGCGGGAATATTATGATAAAGTTGCCGGTTTCGGTATTCCGTATATCCCGATTGGAACGAGCGATTACAACGGAGATTGCCTGAACGACTATTTGACTGCAATCTTACAAGCAAGTATCGAAGACGGAAAAGATTATGCGTCAAAGGCTTATTACTATTTTGATAAGATTTATGACGAGATCACCGAAGAAAAATACGGCTTACTTGAAAACATTGTCAAAAAGACAAACGGGATCGAGAAGGCGGTTGCTGATGCCGCAGGGAGTGCAGCGGGCAAATACGCGGAAAGTATTCAGAATATAAAGCATGTTATACCCGTCGTAACAGGCTGGCAGGAAGAGTTTGCCAAATACGATGAACTGATCATCAGTCCGATTTTTGACAAGTTTGTTTCTACGAAAGACATTGAAGATTATAAAGCGCTGATTGAACAAGGATACAGCATAGAATCCTACAATTCGATCTATACATGGCCTTACAGTTCGCATCAGATCAACGATTATTTGCTGACGACGCGCGACGTGTTTTGGAGCAAATACGAATACGGTCTCAACGGGGATTTGATCTGGAACGTGAACGGTTATTGTGTATGGGCAAAGCCTCTTTCGGTAGGCTACCAACGGGTAGATGATTTATGGGCGGATAACAGCAGAGATTTGATGAATGCAGGGGACGGCTTTTTGTTTTATCCCGGTTTAAAATACAAGTCGGATAAACCTTTTCCGTCTTTGCGCCTGACTGCTCTGCGCGACGGTATCGACGATTTTACCTATCTTTCGGAGCTTGAAAAAGAATATGAAATACTTGCCGCAAAATACGGCGTACCCAACAGTGCTCGAAAAATCGTAACCGCACTCAATCGCCAGGTATTCGGTACCGGCGTATCCAAGCTGAACTTTGACGGACTTTCAGATGTACGGCGCTGTATAGCAAAACTGATCGTTGCGGCGAAAACGAACGGTCTTATGATAACGGATTTGACAGGGGGCAATTCCGCTGTGGACGTAGCATTCTTGTCAAATTCCGGTTACACTGCAAAAATCAACGGTAGTTCCGTTTCTCCTGTTACGGTTGAAGGTGGATTATCCTTTCATACGCAAGTACCGTATTCGGGCAGCAGTCTAACGCTCACACTTGAAGGCGATAACGGCATGTCGGTCAATCTTTTCACGGGTAAGCAACCTGAAACGGTTTATACGTTCGACGAAAGTGTATCTTCGCTTGCCGTAAACAGCGCCTATAACAGTTCCGTCGCTCTGAATACGGATGCAGAATTTACGCGGGGTGGCAGGAATGCAAGCGCGGAGGTCAGGCTTGGGGGATATAAATTCAATTCGGATTCTCAGACCTTTATTTACAGGCCGACGGTATCTTTTGCGATATCCGATGTGCAGAATTTGCAGGAACTCCGTATCTGGATATACAATCCGGGCGATGAGATCGAAATTCAGGTTTTCGCGCAAAATCCGATCGTGACGTTTACGGTCAACAGGATCATGTTGCCTGCAAACGGCTGGTATGAAATAATCATCGATAATTTTAACTATATTTCGGCGCAGCCGTCTGAGCAGCAAAAAATAAACGCGATCGGTATCAGCATTGCGAATCCGGTTGATGGCGATGAGATCGGGGAACACACGTTTTATATCGATACAGTGGAAAAGGTGGAAAAGTAGATGAAAAAAACAATTATAAAAATCGTTACTGCTTTATCGGTCATCCCGTTGGCGCTTTTCGGCTTTATTTCCTGTAAGCCTAATGAACCGACAAAACCGGTTGTTCCCGTGAACGGTTCAATCCTTTTAAGCGGTTTTGAAAGTGAAGCGGAATACCTGACAATGCTTTTTACGAATACGATCGTGAAAGTCGAAGTGAACGAGAACAAAGAATATATCACCGAGGGTACAGCGTCTGCCAAGCTTACCTTGTACGGGCAATATGACTATGCGAACAAATACTATATGGATTCTCCTTTTTATTTATTGCCCGGGAACGATTTTTTGTCAAAAATAGATTTTAAGGACGTAAAAGGTTTTTCCGTCGACATTTATAATGCGTTTACGAGGCCTCTTCAATTTATGCTATCTTTTGACGGTTATACCATTGGTTACAGGACGCTGGAAAAGGGCATGAATCACCTGACTTTTGCGCTTGACAGATCGGAAGCGGCGCACTATGTAGACCTTGAATTTATTAAAACGATCGGCTTTTTGGTGGAAGGCAGAATGACTGACGAAGAACCTGCGGTGCTGTATTTTGATAATTTCATAGCGCAAACCGATTCCGGCGAATACGACGAAGATCTATATCCGGAAATTGAAGTACTCAATGAATTTACTTTCGACAATCCTCTTGAAACCAAGAGTTTTCTCGGATTCGGCTTATCGAGCAGCAGGCTTTTGGAGCCCAGGTTTGAAATCAACAGCGACCTTCGGTATGTAATGACCGGAAGAAAGTCAATGAAAATAACATTTATGCGCAATCGTAACGATACCGCCATCGACAGCTTGGGATTTCGGACACAAGACAATGTCTTCGGGAACTGGGCGTCCTTCAGTGATCTGAGTAAAGTAAAACTGTCTTATGATCTTTACAACGATACCGATCGTCTTTTGACGGTAAGCATGCGGGTTTTTCATAGCCCGTCCGATTCGCTGGTTTATTCAAAAAATGTTTTGGTTGCGCCGTATTCCTGGACAGATCCCGGTCAGACGGGGGTGTTGTTGTCGGAAATACAGGCGGAATTCGGGGTTGATGAGTTTTCGGCATTCAGCATTGCTTTTGAAGTTACGGGATTGCAAGAATCCGGCAGCTGTTTGTATCTGGATAATCTGAAATTGACGGTGATAAGTTAAAATGATTTTAGGGGGAGACTATGAAAGGACTGTATAAAACAAAATTATATATCAATCTTTTGATTTGCAATCTGTTGGCTATTGCGGCGATATGTTTTTTTATCGCATGCGATAAAGAGGAAAAATATGACGTAGAGAGGGATGTAGAAGTTTTCAGCGAGATAGATATCTATACATTGTTTGAAGATTTGAGCAATCCTGTTTTGGCAAATTATACAATCTCTTACGATGGCAAAGCGGTTGCCGCAGATAATCAGATTTTTCAGCCGGAAAAACTCGGTGACTATGTCATAAGGTATCAGTCGGGAAAGACAAAGAAAGCGGCGCTTTTGCATTCGGTTGATACTACTGCGCCGGTAATTCATATTACAGGCTCCTATCTGAATATTTATGCGGGTGACACGGTTCAGTTGGGTGATATTCTCGTCAACGATAACTACGATGGCGCCGTTCAGAACAAAGCCGTAAAAGTTTTGTATGGCGGTACGGAAGTGCCTGTTACAAACGGGGGATTTTTTGCAGAGTTTCCCGGAACGTATACGATTCAAGTAACTTCAACGGATTCCGCCGGGAATACGGCAACGCAGACGAAGGATATCACTGTCAACCACAGGCTGGAAGAGCGTCTGCCCGCGGGTACTTCCGTGACCTTGTCGGAAGATCTTATGATAGGTATCGTCGATTCATCCAAGTCTTACGAATACTCTTATAAACTGTTCTGCAATGGAATGGAGCAGACTTTACCGGAAAATAAGACGTTTACGATCTCAAACAACTGTTACTATGAAGTATATGTCACAGCGGAAAATGAGTCAGATAGTTCGGATGTTGCGGAACTATATATCATTTACATTGAAAATTCGGTTAAGATGTACACCTTTAACGATTTTACCGATGCGGATATAACCACGATCAATAATTTTGTATGCAATCCGTATTCGAATATAAGAAAATACATAAAAACCGACAGTCGGAACAACCGTGTATTTGTTGCCGAAATCATAGACGCAAATGATTTGGAAGAAGCCGGGGAAAGCGGATACAGCGCTATTATGTTTGCCTTCCCTCTGAATATACTGGGGATCAAAGAAGGCAATTATGCTTATTCGTTTGATTTATCCGTTACGGGGAAACTTACGGGTACGTCTGCAGAAGTTATAGCGGGAGGATACAGTGATTTCGATGCAGATAAAATGACGCTCACGGGGAGTGCGGGGCAGGAAGTTACAAAAACACAGCATTTTGCCTATCCCGAAGCGGAGATTTTTACCGATGTTAACAATGTAGTGTATCTTTCCTTTACGGCAATGGTTGAATATGATGCATTTTCCACATTGGCAATTTCCATAGACAATTTTAAGCTGGGCGTAAAAGAACCTCCTGTCATTGATGTCGAGGACGATGATCTTCATTATAATTTAAGTGATGACATTATACTTTCTGCCGAGGCATTGGGAGTAACCGCGTTTGACTATTTTGATGCACCGGCTGTGGTAGAAATTACAAAAGTGATGTATTTCTCCGATGACATCACTGCTGATGTTCTCGGACAGGGTGTGATCCCTTCTGCGGAAGAAGGTATTTATTATGTTACTCTTTTAGCTACCGACATTTATGGCAACACGGCTGAACGCGTTTTGCAAATTACAGTCGGCACCCGCGATTATTTTGCGCCGGAAATAACGACTACGACAGGGACAGATAATTACGTAGAAGCAGGTACGATTGTGAATTTGACAGACAGCGGTATCGCGG
>CASEFE010000044.1 GCA_949287105.1 uncultured Bacillota bacterium | reverse complement strand
CGCGTTCGTTTTCGTCGTAATAGGTATAGGTAAATTTCTGTTCGGTTTCCGTGTCCTGTTCCGTTGAAGTTTCAAATTCCTGTTCCATGCGGATGTAACGAACGAGCCTGTCATTGATTTGTCGATAAGCGGTAAAGGTCAGTTCGCTTTCGGTTTCGTTTTCTCCGGGTTCGAAATCCTGTTCTTCTTCTCTTTCGCCGCGCACGATATAAGATTCACTTCCGACAATCAAAATACCTTCAATATTAAAAGATTCTTCTTTTTCATCGTCTTTATTTTCACTTTCAATCATAGTCTGGTTATAATACAGGATATATTGAACTTGTTCTCCACGCAATTCGTGATAAGTTATGGTCGATTTAAATTCATAGTCTTGTGCGTAAGGATCATCCTGCGGAGTTTTGATGCTGGAGTGAGCAATATTTCCTTCACCGAGGAGGTTTTCAACCAAAGACATATAATTATTAACTGTTTCGGCAACGGCTTGTTCCTCATCGGTCAAACCGGTATCCGTTAGAGCTGTTGATCCGCTGTTTACAGAGGTATTGCTGAGGACGGGGGAGAAGGACATCGTTTTTGCAGTTACAGGAGCCTTCTCGGTTGGATTTGAAGAAGCAAGCAATGCTCCGACGGAAGCGGCGCCGTAAATGTAGAAGTCTTCCGTGGTTTGGATCTGATTAAATTTATTATTCGAAAGTCCGTTTCCGGGGGTATTTGTTTTATTCAGAAGAAGCGGCAGTAAAATTCCCAGGAAAAGAATGCAGGCAAGCGCAGCAGCCAAAACAGCGATCAATAATTTTTTATTCGAGCGCGTAGAGCTGGTGCCGCCGTTTGCAAGAGCGTACTCTTGTTCTGTTTGTTGATAGCCAAGTTCTTGTTTGATATTTTGTTTTACCTGTTTATCTGGCAAAACTTCTTTGGATTCATGAGTCAATCTTTTTTTGATATTCATACGTTATCCTCCTTTTGCAAATAAATTTTGAGTTTTTTGAGCGCTTTATTATTTTTCCATGTTACGGTTCCGATCGGAATATTTAACATAGCAGCAACTTCTCTTCTTTTATAGCCGGCAACTTGACAAAGCATAAGTATTTGGTATTCTTCTTCTGTTAAAATTTTTTGAGCTATATCGAAAAGATAGGGAAGGTGTGTTTCCTGTGAACCGTATCGATAGGAATCCTGATCAAAATCTGTTGAAATTTCCCTTTGGGTACGTTTGAGGTGATTGAGGGCAAGGTTGCGCCCGATCTGCGTCAGCCAGGCGGGGAAATTTGTGTCGGGAGTATAGGAATCGAGAGAACGAATCGCGCGAATATAAGTTTCTTGCAGAATATCTTCGGCGTGCATTTTGTCGCGTACCAAATATAAAATGGCAAAGAAAACGGCGCGCGATGTTTGTTCATAGATATAATCGAATGCGCGGCTGTCGCCCATTCGGAGTGCGGCAATTTTTCCTTCAAATTTTTCGTGATTCATACTCTTTTCACCTATAAAATCGATCGATTCAAAGTTTTTTTGAAAAATGAAACCTGAGCGCTTTTTGAAACTCACTTTAAAAACAAAGCAAAGAGGCAATTTGTTGGAAAAACAAAAAAATTTTTATAAAATTTCTGAATTTTTTAAAATAAGATTGAAAAACAGACTTAAAAAATAAAGAAAAAACCGAAGCGCAATGAAGCGGCTTCGGTTTTGAACTCATTCAGAAAGGACGTTTTGCATATTGTATCGTCCGGCAGGTTTACCTTTCAGGAATTTTGCGGCGCAAAGTGCTCCGGCGGCAAAAACTTTTTTGCTGCGGGCGCTATGGGAAATCGAAATAATTTCATCATCGCCAGCAAACATAACTTCGTGTTCGCCGACAATGGTGCCGCCGCGGATTGCATGGATTCCGATTTCGCTCTTATCGCGAGCACCGACCATGCCTTCGCGTCCGAAAATAAAATGTTTCTGGTTATGGAACGCTTCGTTCACGCTTTCGGCGAGCATAAGTGCTGTACCGGAAGGGGCGTCTTTTTTGAGGTTATGATGTCTTTCTATGATCTCGGTATCGAAGCGATCTCCCAAAAATGCGGCGGCCTCAAAAACCAATTTTTGCAAAAGATTGATGCCGACGGAAAGATTTGCGGTTTTGAAAATGGCAATTTCTTGGGAGGCCTTTTCAATGACGGAAAGTTGTTCTTCCGTATAGCCGGTTGTGGCAAGGACGACGCCGGCTCCGGTTTTTTTTGCAAAGCGTAAAATATTATCCAGGTTTGCGGCACTGGAAAAATCGATAATAACATCCGGAGATTGCGTGACGCTGTCAAAACTATCATAGACGGGAACATTTTCCAAAGAACCGGCTTTCAGATCTACACCGCAGGCACAACGAATCGAAGAATCTTCCTGCGCCAATTCCAAAACATTTCTGCCCATATGTCCGAAAATTCCGCTGATCAATATATCAACCATAGTATTGCTCCTTTATGAATTTTTATGGCGGCGAGTAGGCCGCCTTCTGTTATATGATTAGAAATTCCCCGCGGTCTCGCGGGGAATTTTTCAGTTGATTTTCAATCCGAATTCGCGCAAAACTTGTTTTAATGTTTCCATGTGCGCGGGCTCCAAAGCGGTCAGGGGAGCGCGCGGTGCACCGCCTTCGAGGCCGATAAGATCAGCCGCGGCTTTGGCAGGAATGGGGTTTACTTCCATAAACATGGCGTCGATAACGGGAAGCATTTTGTCCTGCAAAAGATTTGCCTTTTTAAGATCGCCGGCTTGTACGGCGAGGTACATTTCTTTTGTTTCTTTCGGAATGATATTGGAGGCTACGGAGATCAAACCGGCCCCGCCGATGGCAAGGATCGGCAAATTCAGGTTGTCGTCTCCGGAATACAGATCGCACTTTCCTCGGATTCTGCGAGCGGTTTCGCAAATCTGTTCCATATTTCCGCAGGCTTCCTTGATCCCTGCTATGTTTTTTAAGGAAGCGATGCGTTCCATTGTTGCGGGAAGTATATTTACACCCGTACGCGGAGGCACGTTGTAGCAGATGATCGGAATATTTACGGCATCGGAAATGGCTTTGTAATATTCGTAAATACCGTTTTGAGTGCATTTATTATAGTAGGGGGTAACGACCAATAAGCCGTCAGCGCCCAGTTCTTCAGCCCGTTTGCTTGCTTCGATGGCATGGGCAGTGCAATTGGAGCCGCTTCCGAAAACAATTTTTGCGCGTTTGGCAGTTTTCTGAACGGAAAAACGCATTACTTCTTCTTTTTCGGATTCGGTCATTGTGGCGGGTTCGCCCGTTGTACCTAAAATGACGAGGACGTCTGTACCGTTTTCGATCTGAAAGTCGATCATTTTTCCGAAAGCATCAAAATTGACAGCTCCTGATTTTGTAAACGGCGTGATCATTGCCGTTGCGGTACCGTTAAAAAAATTCAGCATATACATACTCTCCGTTAAAATATTTATCGATCCGCACCGTAGTTATACAGTGAACAGAATATTATTTTTCATTCCATGCAGGCATAATGTCTTTTCCGTGTTTTTTCATCCAAGCGGAAAGTTCCGAAAAGCGCTTATAACATTCGTCGGGAAGTTCACCGTTGGGGCGAGGAGCACAGTTAATTAAGAAATTCCCACCTTTTTTACGTACTGTAACGAACATATCAAGTATTTCTTCAAGGGGGCGATATTCTTCGCCGAACTGCGGCGTCCAGCTCCAAGGGCCGCGATTCCAGATATCACAATACTCCCACCAACCTTGAAGCTGGTTTTCGGGCAGGGAGCGTTCGGGGGTCTGATAGTCTCCTGGCTGGCCGTCGCCGAGTCGGGAGTTGATGACAAGCCAAGGTTGAATTTCCCGTAGCGTCTCTGCTTTAACTCCGCCCATGATTCCGTCAAACCAAAGTAAATCAATTTTTCCGTAGTTTGTCAAAAGCTCGCGCAGCTGATTATTGCAATATTCTTTATGGGCATCCAGAAGAGATTGTGGTACATCTTTTCGCAGCCAACTGTCATACAGGTCCCAGCTGAAATTATGGTCCCAAGTGTTGTAATCGCGGAAAAAATACCAGTCTTCCGGAGAATAATAGAGGCCGACTTTCAGATTGTTTTTTCTGCAAGCTTCTACAAAAGGCGCTACCAGATCTCTGCCATTCATAAAGTTTTTGGTGTTGAGATCTCCGTATTTGCTCGGCCAGAGCGCGAATCCGTCAAGATGCCGCGTAATCAGCACGGCGTAGCGGAAACCTGCTTCGGCAGCGGCTGAGAGCCATTTATCTGGATCGTAGCGGTCAGGTTGAAAACGCGGAGCAAGGACATTGTAGTATTTTTCGGGCGATACGACGGGATCATCGGCGCTCATGCGGTTTTTCATGAGGCACCAAGATAATTCGGAAGGGTCTGTATCGGTAGTGGAAACGCCCCAATGCAGAAATAATCCGAGGCCGGCGTTGGGAAACCATTGTGCGTCCGGGTGCATGGTATGCGGTTTAGGCGCATTTTTTTCTAACACCACAGGGTCCATTACTTCTTTTGCTTTGCTTTCCGGATTGCATTTATTATCCATATTCTACTCCTTATAATCTATGAAGACGCTCAAAAAGGATATTACAACGATTCGTTGAAATAGCCTTTTGCTGCGAGAAGTTCCGCCATCAGAACTGCACCGCCTGCCGCGCCGCGCAAGGTGTTGTGGGAGAGGCATACAAATTTATAATCGAAAAGAATATCGTCGCGCAATCTGCCGACAGAGACGGCCATGCCGTTTTCAAGATTCCGATCAAGTTTTGCCTGCGGGCGATTGTCTTCCTCAAAGTAATGTAAAAACTGTTTAGGAGCAGAAGGGAGACCGAGTTTCTGCGGTTCGCCTGAAAATTCAGCCCAAGCCTGTAAGATTTCTTCTTTCGAAGGTTTTTTGTCAAAAGACACAAAGACGGCAGCGGTATGTCCGTCGGACACGGGCACACGCAGACATTGCGCCGTAATGACGGGAGTGTTTGTCAAAGCAATTTGATTATCTTCGATGTGTCCCCAGATTTTAAGCGGTTCGCGTTCAGATTTTTCCTCTTCGCCGCCGATAAACGGAATGATGTTATCAAGGATTTCGGGCATACGCTCAAAAGTTTTTCCGGCTCCGCTGATGGCCTGGTAGGTGGAAACGGCAACTTTGGATACGCCGAATTTTTTAAGCGGGTGCAAAGCGGGGACATAGGATTGCAAGGAGCAGTTGCTCTTTACGGCGATAAATCCGCGCTTCGTGCCAAGACGTTTTTTCTGTGCGGCAATAATGTCTGCATGTTCCGGATTGATTTCGGGAATAATCATCGGTACATCAGGGGTAAAGCGATGTGCGGAATTGTTGGAAATCACGGGAACTTCGGCTTTTGCGTAACGCTCTTCCAGTGCTTTGATTTCATCTTTTTTCATATTCACAGCACAGAACACGAAATCGACCATTCCTGCAATCCTTTCGAGATCGGCTTCGGCGTCGAGGACAGTCATGTCCGCCAATTTAGCGGGAACAGGTGCGCTCATGGCCCAGCGTCCATCGACGGCGTCGCGGTATTTTTTACCGGCAGAAGAAGGGGAGGCCGCTAAGGCGACGACTTCAAACCAAGGGTGATTTTCAAGGAGCAGGCTGAACCGCTGCCCGACCATTCCGGTTGCGCCGATAATGGCGACTTTATAATGTTTCAAAATAGGAATCCTCCTGAAAGATATTCAAATACAGAAAAAGCGGAGCCGAATGGCACCGCTTAATACAACGAGATAAAAACTATGCAAAAAGCCTCAAAAGCAAATTGCCTAAATAGTTCTCCACGCAAGCGGTGACAGTCGTGCGGGTATTCTCCCGCGCGCCCGGCGAGGACAGAGCGGTATTCTGTCGAGCCTCGGCGGGGATGCCCTTTTCTTCAGCCGGAGAAAGCCGCTCTCCGCAAGGCAAAAGTACTGATGCTCACCCGCTCCTCTATTCAGTATAAAAGATTTTATCATAAAATTATAGAAATGTCAAAGAAAATTTTCAATTCGGGCGTGATAATTTAATTGAAAAATTTTCCGTTTTGTAGTAAAATAAAGAACAAAGATTCAAACAGCAGAGATTGCGGCACAGGAGGAATCATGGCGCAAGGCGAAAAGAAAGGTTTTATTGCCAGAATGCTCGAAGGAAAGGAGCGTGACGAAGAATATGCACGGAGCACGCTTCCGACCAACCGATGGGCATTGTTCTGGGACATATTCAAAGGCAGATTTTCAAAGCTTGTCATTGTCAATCTGTTGATGCTGATATTTTTTATACCGCTGATTTTAGTTTTTATACTTCGGTATCTGTACATGCAGGTGCAGGGGGCTCGGTTGCCTTTTTCCGGAGGGATCGGTACGGGATACGGCGTGATTCCCGGAATGCTGGGGCTTCCGGAGCAACTGACGCTTTCGACGGATCTTTTGTTTGTGGCGCTGATGATCGTAGGTGCGATGATCGCGGCGATCGGGGTTTCGGGCGGTATGTATGTGATCCGGAACATGGTATGGACGGAAGGCATCTTTGTTGCGAACGATTTCTGGCGGGGGATCAAGATCAATATTGTTGTCGTATTGCAGGCGACGGTATTTTCAGGGGTCATTTTATATTTGCTGATCAACTCGATCAATTGGGTAAATTGGATGAATGCCGTCGGAGAAGGGAATTCGGTTCTGAATACCATTTCGATGGTCATATCTTATGTTGCCATAGCGATCATTGTGATGATGTTTCTATGGATGTTGTCCATGGGCGGGAATTATAAGATCAAATTTTTCACGCTGATCAAAAACTCATTTCTGATGTCGTTCGGGTTGTTGGTACAAAACATCTTCTTTATTGCATTGATGCTGATACCGGCATTGTTGTTTTTGCTGTCGTTTTTGGGTGCGTTTTTCATCGTAATAGGCGTTATCATCTTTATATTGTTCGGAATTTCCTATATGTTGCTCGTGTGGTTTAACTATTCGCAGTGGGCATTCGATAAATTTTTCGAATCGAAGCGTGAAGGCGGCAAGGTGAACCGCGGAATTTATTCGAAGACGGGAACGGGAGCGAGCCAGAGCAAAGCGGTACAGGAATATGAAGCAAATCTCGAAGCTGCAATGAATGTGAAGTCGGATTTGTCGGCGCGTCCGATGAAGCCGATCACGGATGAATTGAAAGTTTATGAACTGCCTGAGGCGTTTTCACGCGATGATTTAAGGAAGTTGCGGGAATCCAAGCAAGCCATTATTGAGGACACGCAAAAGTATGAAGAAGAGCATATCAACGACGAGAAGTATGTGACATACAATGCGCGGTTTGAAAAAATGGAAGAAGAGAAAAAGGCGGAGGAATCGGCGAAAGGCAAAAAGAAGAAAAAGGGTGCGGCAGAGCAGCAGAATAAAAAGGACAGCGGGAAAAACTGATGAAAGCTGCGTATACCGGCCTAGCCGATTGGTTTGAATATTTAAATGCAGACTGCGACTATGAAAAATGGTCGCAGTACTTGTATGATCGCCTGAATTTTTTGGGGATTACGGGCGGAAATGGACTGGAAGTCGGCTGCGGAAGCGGAATTTTTTGTCGGGATTTTGTGCGGCGCGGATTTTCCATGACCGGTTATGATGTAAGTGAAGAGATGCTTACGAAAGCACGGCGTCTTGCGGCGGAAGAAGGCGTATATATTGAGTTTATCTTATGTGATGCGCGCAGAATAAAGGTATTGGGCGGAAAGGCAGATTTTATTCTGTGTGTCAACGATTGCGTGAATTATATTCCGCAAGAAGATGTGGAATGCTTTTTCAAGAAGGCAGCCGGATGTTTGCGAAGGGGCGGAGCGTTTTTGTTTGATGTATCCACAGCATATAAGTTGCGGGAAGTGATTGCAGACAACTGTTTTTGTGAAGATCGGGAAGAAATATCCTGGATGTGGTTCAATCATTTGCAGGATAGGAAAGTTGAAATGGATTTTACGCTCTTTATTCCCGGCAAAGACGGGCGTTTTGAACGCCAGGACGAGCATCACACACAATACATTCATGAACGGCAGGCGCTGATATCGCAAGCACAGAAGGCAGGATTCGAAGTGCGGGCAGTGGAAGGACATTTAGGGGACGCAAAGGATCGGATGCGAGAAAATTTTCTGTGTATAAAGAGGTAAGGAATTTTACCCGGAAGACCGAGCCGGGCACGGGTTTATTTTTAGAGTCAAAAGAGGTTTGAAAATTTTCTATGAAGAAAGAAGACGTAATATTGCGTGGGCTGGTATATGACGAAGAAGTATCGTTGGCAGTTGCGGATCTTACAGAGACGGTGAACGAAGCGATCCGGATCCATGATTTATCCGCTTTGTCTGCGGCGGCATTGGGCAGGACTCTGATTGTGGCGGCATACATGTGTTCATCGTTAAAAGAGGAAAAAGGGGCGTTGTCTGTTTCGGTAAAAGGGGACGGAGTCGGCGGCAATATATATGTTAGCGGAGACAGTGCGATGCACATGCGCGGGTACATAGAAAATGTTCATGCCGAATTGCCTCTCAATGCGCGCGGTAAACTGGACGTGGGCGGATGCGTCGGAAAGAACGGAACGATATCCGTTGTGCGTGACGACGGTGAAAATCAGCCTTTTGTCGGGACGACGGAGCTAGTAAGCGGAGAGATCGGAGAAGATTTTGCGGCATATTTTGCGTACAGCGAACAGATTCCTACGGCGATCGCTGTGGGCGTCAAAATCGGGAAAGACGGAAATTGTGTAGGTGCAGGAGGCGTATTTTTGCAGCCGTTGCCGGGGGCGAAGGAAGAGAATGTTCAAAAAGTGGAAGAAGTGATCGGAAAGTTTTCCGCGATCAGCACGTTATTGGAACAAGAAACGGCGGCGGAAATTTTGGAGGAATACTTCGGTTCGGTTAATTTTTACAAAAAGAAACCGGTATATAAGTGTAATTGCAGCAGAAATTATATAGAGGGGATTCTTACGGCAATGGGCGAAAAGGAACTTCGTTCGATTTTGAAAGAGAAGGGCAAAATTGAAGTACATTGCCATTACTGCAATACGGATTACACATTTACGCCGGAAGAAACGGAAAAGGTGATCGAGCGGGCAAAAGGGGATATGGATACATAATAGAGGTCACGAATGAAAGAAAAGGTGATAAATTTCGATATAAGCGCAGACAAGCTTTTAGATTTGGCGGAAGCAAAACTGGATGCGGGAGAATATTTGGCCGCGTTGCGATTTTTGCATAAATCACTGGAATTATATGGCCCGGGGGTAGACGAATACGCAGATCTTGCCGAAGCCTATGAAGGGATGGAAGTGTTTGAGCAGGCGGCGGATTGCTGGTTTCAGTACCTTGACTTGTGTGCGGAAGAAGAGGCGGTCGATGCCTATGAAGGGTTGGCGATCTGTTATTACAATTTGGGGAACGAGCCGCAGGCGCTGTATTATTATAATAAGATGGTGCGGGATAAATATGTTTCGCCGTCAAACAATATAGAATTGGGCGAATTATTGGGAAAACCTGCAACGCGTGCAAGATTTCGAGTGAGCTGGCCTCCGGAAAGTGCGGATTATTCAGAGGAGATTGATGAAGGGCTTCGGGCATTGCGCATGGGTGAATGTGCGAAGGCGGAAGAATGCTTTCAGCGTATTCCGGAAGGATCGGAATATTTCGTTACGGCGCAAAATTATTTAGCGGTCAGTTATCTTTTAGGGGGAGAAAGCAAGAAAGCGGAGGAAGTTTGTCTTGCGGCGATGAAGGCGGAGCCGGATAATGTGCAGGCATTGTCCACGTATGCGGCGGTTCTTGTCGAACAGGAACGCAGGGAGGAGAGCCGGGTAGTTGCAGAACGCCTGGCAAAAATAGAGACGGAAAATCCGGACGAACTTTATAAGATTGCGACGGTATGTTGCGAAAATTGGCTTTATAAGGAAGCCTACGAAAAATTTTGTATTCTGGAAGATTCGGTGCATTATGACAGGACGTTGCTGTTTTTCAAATCGGTGGCGGCGCTTCGGAGCGGCAAGGTGAAAGAAAGCCTTGCATCGATGGGAAAGATTTTGGACGTCTATCCGGATGCGGAAGTGGCCCGCTATTATTATGGTCAGATACGGGCATATGCGGAAGGTAAAGATGCGGAACCGGAAGTGAGCTTTTTTTACAGATTGCCGACATCGGAACGGGACGCACGGGTGAAATTGCTGAAAACGTTGCACGGGTTGCCTATGGCGGATCTGCAAGCGTATTGTACAGAAAGGGATATCAGTGAACTTTTGCGGTGGTGTTTTGATGAGTCGGGCGGGCAGGATGCGGAACTGCAATTGCTTGCGGTGGCGGTAGCGGTGCGAGCGGATCTTCGCCCTTTTATTGCGGACATCTTGTTGAAAAGCACGGTAAACGACGTGATCAAAATCGAGGCTGTATATCGCGTGTGTGAACGGAACCGGGAATTCGAGTGCGGTATCGTCATTGCGGATATATATCGGAAGATCGGTTATGACAAGCTTGAAATCGGACGGGCAAAACGCATGAAGTTTGTGCATGCGTATGCACTTTGTTTTGCGCGGTATGCGCTTTTCGGAGACGGGCGAGGGGAAGAATACCGAGCGGCGGCGGAGTCGATGTATACAATTCTTGAAAAGGAAGGAAAACTGGATCTTGCGGCGGACGCCGACAGCCTGACGGCGGCTTTGTATCTGAGTGTATCGCCCAATGCATTGCAGGGCGGCGCGGAACTGTTGCAAAGACTGCATGCCGATGCAAATACGGTGTCGATGATTCTTCGTACTTTGCAGGGAGAAAAATTGGAAGAAGCGGCGATAACGCAAGAGGAAAAAACGGAGGACAGAGCAGATGAAGCTGATTGATTTTGATGATAAATTTAACCGTAAGATGGCAAAGATGATCGAAAAGCATGCGGGGGACCATACGGAAGCGGAATGGGAAGACGTGATTGCCGAAGCGTATGGAAAATTCGGGGACACGTATCTTGCGGAGATCGGGAAGACGCCGCGGCAATATTTTGCCGAAATGGGAGACAAGCAGCTGGTAGAGATGCTGAAAGAATATTTATTGCAGCAAGTATCGGTGCCGGATCTTTTGTGCGAAGAAATCGAAAGCAGGGGCGTATTTGAGGCATTATTGGACGTATTGCATGATACGGACGAGGAGTTGGTTCATTATGCTTTGAACATGATCGGATCGGACAGGCGTGCGTTCGGGCGGTATTGCGAGATGCTGTCGGAAGAGGAGTATGATGAACATATCAAAGACAGCATTGCCGATCTTTTGAAGGAAAAAGCCGATGACGTTATAGAACAGATCCTGCCGCTTGTAAAGACGGAAAATGCGCCTTATGCGTTGGAAATTTTATCGAGGACATCGAAGAAAGATGCTCGTGCGTATCAGGCATTGCTCAGTGCGTTTCAAAAAGCGTCGGAGGAAGAAAAACCTTTGTATGCAGGATATCTTGCAACATTTGGGGATGAGCGGGCTTTGCCGTGCCTGATGCGTGAAATCGAAAGGGAGGATATCGGATTTGTTCTGTATCAGGAACTGAAATTTACGATTGAGTCTTTGGGCGGCGAATATGAGAAGGAGCGTGATTTTTCGGCCGATCCCGCCTATAAAAAAATTATGGCGGCGGGCGGCGGAGCCGATATTTTTGGCGGTCGGAGTTCTTCGAAAGGAAAAAATTGATATTAAGGAATGGAGCGATTCTTCTGATTGAAACGGAAGAATCGCTTTTATATTTAGGCAGACGATGAGTAACGCAAAAGTATGACAAAATTTTGAAAAAAGGATAATTTTCCTTGCTATCCGTTTGCGTTTATTATGGTTTTGTGATAAAATAGAGAAAATAATATGAGGGACAAAGCGCTTTGTCCTTTTTTCCATTTGGAAAAAAGGAGATTGTGTTAAATAGATACCAAAGAAATATTTGTCCAAACGGACAGGTAAATAAAAACACAATTGGAGGTTTCAGATGGTTGAAAATCAGAACACCGAAGAGCCGGTTGTTGAAGAGACGAAGGCAGAAGCGGTGGAGGAAACCAAGTATACCGGTTTCCTTGGCAAGGTCGACAACTACTTCGGTATCACGAAGATGAAGTCGAGCTTCAAAACAGAGATTTTGGCAGGTATCACAACATTCATGACGATGGTTTACATTCTCATCGTCAACGCAGGCACGGGCATGTTCACGGCTTCGATCGAAGTGGAAGGGGAAGTGTTTCAGATAATTCCCGGATTGACGTTCGGTGCTATGTATATTGTAACGGCATTGTCTGCGATTGTTGGAACGTTATTGATGGCGTTTTTAGCAAAAATTCCGTTTGCGCAGGCGCCTGGAATGGGACTGAACGCTTTCTTTGTTTTCACCATTTGTCTTTCGATGGGATATTCCTATGCGAACGGTCTGTTGATTGTCCTTTGTTCCGGTGTGTTGTTTTTACTTCTCACCATTATCGGCGCTCGTGAGGTTATTGTGCGGTCGGTTCCGCAGGCAATTCGTATTGCGATTCCGGCAGGTATCGGTTTGTTTATCGCGTTTGTCGGCATGCAGAATGCAGGCTTGATCGTCGACAGTGCTACGTTGGTCGGCCTTGTATCTTTCAATCTCCGTGTATTTACGACAGGCGGCGCGGCTATGATCGCGGCAGCGATTTCGATTGTTTCGCTTTTGATGATCGCGATTTTCTCCAAGCTGAATGTAAAGGCGTCGATGGTGATCGGAATCATCGGAAGCGCGTTGCTCTATTATGCTTTCTGCGGTATCGGTGTTGCTGCGGGGGCTGAGTCCTGCAAGGCAGTATTTGACAGTATTACATTCTCGAATCCGATTCAGGCTTTCAAGGATTTCGGCACGTTGTCCTTTGGTAAGGTATTTACGGAAGGCTTCAAAGGCATTGAAGGGAACATGATTTTTGACTTCATTGCTGCGTTGATCGCGTTTGCAATGGTTGATATGTTCGATACGATCGGTACGCTGATGGGAACTTGTCAGGCTGCCGGTAAAGAGAGCGGGTTGCTTGATGAGACGGGCGAAGTAAAGAACATCAAAAGAGCGCTTCTTTGCGATTCGATCGCGACCTGCACGGGCGCTATCCTCGGAACCTCTACGGTTACAACGTTTGTAGAATCTTCTGCCGGTGTTGCGGAAGGCGGACGCACCGGTTTCACGTCTTTGGTTGTTGCGATCTTGTTTGCGATCGCAATGTTCCTCAGCCCGATTGCGGCATTGATTCCTTCTTGCTCGACGGCTGGAGCGTTGATGTATGTAGGCGTATTGATGATGCGGAATGTAACGGATATTGATTGGAAAGATCCTGCAGCGGCAGTACCTGCTTTCTTGACGATTGCGGTTATGTCTTTCTCTTATTCGATTTCTTATGGTATTGCGGCAGGATTCCTGTCCTATACGCTCATCAAACTTTGCACGGGTAAAGTTAAGGATATCAGTATTGTTACGGTAATCTTGACAGTGTTGTTCCTGTTCATGTTCCTGTTCACGCACTGATTGAGCAAAAAATAAAGTTGCTTGAATTCCGTCAGACGGAGAAATCCGTTTGGCGGAATTTTTTTATAAAATAAAAGCAACGATTGACAGAAAAATGGATAACTTAAAAAAGCGTCAATGTCTTGCTTTTTTTAAGCAATGTGATATAATAGATATAACGAAACAACAGAGGAAAGTACCATGCTGAAAAAAATGATTGAAACCGCTGTGGGCGACAGAAAAGCGGAAATTGTGTTGAAAAACGCGGAGTTTGTGGATGTATTCACGGGGGAACTTTGTCGGAGCGATATAGCGATTGCAGAAGGAAAGATCGTAGGGTTCGGGCATTACAGTGGCGAGACGGAATACGATGTCGACGGAAAGGTGGTCGTACCCGGATTGATTGATGGGCACGTACATGTAGAGAGTTCGCAGCTATCACCGGAAGAATATGCAAAAATTGTAGTGCCGCGCGGTACGACTACGATCATTGCCGATCCGCATGAAATAACAAACGTGTGCGGTATAGCGGGAGCGAAATATATTTCGGACGCATGCGGACATACGCCGTTGGAGGCGAAAGTCATGTTGCCTTCTTGCGTACCGGCAACGGAATTTGAAACGAGCGGTGCTACGTTGACGGGAGCAGACACAGAGAAGTATATAAACGAACCATTCATTCACGGATTGGGAGAATTCATGAATTATCCCGGGGTTATTTACAGAGACCCGGAGGCATTGAAAAAACTGGAAGCGGCAAGGAATGCAGGCAAAGTTATTGACGGGCATGCACCGGTTACGAGCGGGAAAGGATTGAACGGATACATTTCAGCGGGCATACAGACAGATCATGAATGTACATCCATCGAGGAAGCTTTGGAGAAAATATCGAAAGGTATGTATGTGCATTTAAGAGAAGGTTCGGCAACTCGTAACGTGGCTACGAATTGCAAGGCTGTCAATGCAATGAATCTGCGCCGTTTTATATTCTGTACGGATGATCGTCACGCCGCAGATCTGAATGCAAACGGTCATTTAGACTATGCTTTGCGGGTTGCGGTCAAGGCAGGAATGAATCCTGTATGGGCAGTCATCGCCGCGACACTCAATACAGCGGAATGTTATCGTCTGTATGGAAAAGGAGCGATAGCGCCCGGTTATGATGCGGATTTAGCGGTATTTGATAATTTAAAAGATTTTCGGTGCTCTATGACTTTCAAGGCGGGAAAACTTGTGGCGAGAGACGGGGAAGCACTTTTTGAGACGGAAAAGCGGCATATTCCTGCGGAAGTGAAAAATACGGTACATGTCGGAAAAATAATGCCGGAAGATTTTCGTATCGCTTTGAAAGGAACGAAAGCCAATGTGATCCATATATTAAAAGGTGGCGTTGTTACAAAAAAAGTTGTTCGCGAGGTCAAAAGTTTTGACGGCGATGTAGATCTGAAAGGAACAGATTTATGTAAGCTGGCTGTTGTGGAACGGCATCACGGAACAGGCAATATAGGATTGGGGTTAGTAGAAAAGTACGGTTTGAAGGACGGCGCGTTGGCAATAACGATTGCACACGATTCGCACAATATAATCGTGCTTGGAGACAACAATGAAGATATGGCCAAAGCAGTCGAAGAAATTCGGTCGATGGGCGGCGGAATGGTTGCCGTTCGGAAAGGCGAAGTATCTTCTTTGCCGCTGGATATCGCAGGCTTGATGAGCAGTTTGCCTGTGGAAGAATACGTAAAGCGTTCTGAAGAGCTTTTGGAAAAGGCATATGCAATGGGCGTTTCGCGTGATTATGAAGCTTTTATGAGCCTTTCTTTTATGGCGCTTTTGGTAATTCCGGAAATAAAACTTTCTGATAAAGGACTGTTTGATGTAACCGATTTCAGTCTTTGCGAAATTGATGCCTGAATAAACTCAAAAAACAATAACATTATTATTTTTAATGTTATTAATAAACGAAGTTGCGTTACGAAGCCAAATGAGTAAACAACAGCCCGCTCTTTTAAATAAGAGCGGGCTGTTTGATTGAACGGTGAATTATACTATTAAGTGCAACACCTAAAGAAAAAAAGAGTTCATACAAATCTGTGGTAAAATAGAGTTGCGAAACAAAAATT